>CAYRVE010000064.1:0-4209 GCA_964427685.1 uncultured Candidatus Saccharibacteria bacterium
ACGTTGGCCGACTCCACGGTACCGACGGCCTCAAAGAACTTCTTCAAAGCGTCGTCGTTGGTTGCCCATGCGAGCGAACCGACAAATAGTTTGGTTGCCATACTTATTACTCTCCTATGTGCGAGGTAACTATGGCTGACCAAGTTAGCTGCTCCTCTTACATGTACTTATTTGTAAAACCTAGAACCTAACGTAACCGTTATTTAGCAGCTTTTTCTAGCGGATGTAGTGTAACAGGTTGACAGGGGGTATGCAAGGACATTTCATTGACTTTTAATAAACGGGTGTTACAGTATAAGCATTAACAATTCAAAAACAGAAAGGGGGTAATCCATTGAGAAGTCCTAAATCTAATGGGCAGGCAATGAATGCTAGTGTGCGGGAGGTACGCACCTAGCAGCCCCTTTCTGCTGAACATTCGTCCTGTCTAAGTAGGCCGAATACCTTAAGCCGTCCGGCTCCTCAAGCTGGGCGGCTTTTCGTTACCATACCTAAAAAAAGCGGCGCGATGATTCAACGATAGCCGCGCCCAGGACAACAGTTAACACGACACCAGCTAAGCCGATAACCAGGCCTGCTAAAAACATCAAAAAATCACCCAGGATGACCGCTAGGCTGATAACTACCACGCCGAGCGCCGGCAAAGTATCCAGCCCAGAAAACGGCGGGGCCAAAAAGGCGGCCAGAGTAAGGCCAAGTGTTATCAACCCTATTAACCGTGAGACCAGCGGCAATCCGAATATCCAGCGGCCGCGCGAACTGGACCGCTTCTCAAACCACCGAATCCACTTCAGCATGACTGGTATTACTTTGCCGGTTAGCACATTGCCCAGAGGCATGTGCCTCCATTTCTTAGGGAGCCATGGTGTCTGGCGGCCGATAACCAATTGCAGACACATCAGCATGACGATGATTTCGAACACATGCGTCACGCCGCCAGTCGGCAGCGGCAGCGCCGGAAAGGCCATCAATACCAGGAAAGTAATCGCGAAACTCTTGTCTTTAAAGACATCGTCCAGACCAGCCAGGGTTTTCGGCTGTTTGCTTGTCAACCAGGCTTCCAACTGGTCACTAAACAGTTCGGCTTTAGTGGACTTCATACCAGTATGATATCAGATGGACACTTAGCGCTGGCTGTGGAGAAATCGTTGTGAAATACCTCATTTATCAGTAAACTTAAAGCTATCAATATAAATTGGAGATAAAAATGAACATTTCAACAGTAGCATCAAGCGCCGGCGTCTTTGCTGGAACCTGGTTAATTATATATTTAATAATTGCGATAGTAGTCTTGGCTGGTATTTGGAAAACCTTCCAAAAAGCTAATCGACCCGGTTGGGCTGCCATTATCCCAATCTATAACCTCTACACGCTTGTCAAAGTTGCTGGCCGGGATGGCTGGTGGGTAATCCTCTACTTCATACCGCTGGTAAATATCGTGATTCACATCATCGTGTCTGTCGATGTAGCCAAAGCCTTTGGCAAAAGCGATGTCTTTGGTATCTTCGGCCTATGGCTGTTCTCCTTCGTCGGTTATCCGATGCTCGGCTTCGGCGACGCCACCTACCACGGCGCGCAGCAAGGCGCAGGTCCAGCCGCGCCAACTCCACCAGCTCCAGCCCAGCCTGCCAGCTAGACTAGCGCTTGGTTTACTTTTTCTGGCGTTTGCGTTGACGAGGATCGAGTTCGCGCTTGCGGAGACGCAACGCTTTCGGGGTAACCTCAAGTAACTCGTCATTCTCGATAAAATCTATACATTCTTCCAGGCTGAATATTGTCGGTGGTGTCAGCTGAACCACGCCGTCACTAGATGAGCTGCGCATATTTGTCAGGTGTTTGGCTTTGCAGACGTTCATTTCTATGTCTTCTTGGCGTTTGTTCAGTCCGACGATCTGGCCGGCGTAGACTTTTTCGGCTGGACCGACGAAAGTAACGCCGCGGTCCTCGGCCATTTGCAGGGCATACGGCGTAGTTGTGCCGGCTTCGAACGAGATAATAACACCGTTGCGCAGCTGTTGCAGGGATGGCCCCATCGGTTCATAGCCGAGAGTTAACGAGTTCATAATTATAGTGCCCTTTGTGCTGGTCATCAGGATGTTGCGAAGACCGAGGAGCGCTCGGGTTGGTAATTCGTAGACAAGCTTGGTGACGCCTTTTGGACTGGCGAACTGCTCTTTGAGCGTTGCCCGGCGGGCGCCCAGCTCCATCTGGACCGCGCCTACGTGCTCAGCGGCTACTTCGATAATTAATTCTTCGATTGGCTCCAGTGTCTGGCCGTCTTTTTCTTTGGTGACTACTTGCGGCCGGCCCACTTCGAATTCATAACCTTCGCGGCGCATCGTTTCAATCAGCACGCTGAGGTGCAGTTCGCCGCGGCCGCTGACCAGAAAGCCGATGCCGTCTTCCTCGACCCGCAGCCCGACATTCGTTTCTAGTTCTTTCTGTAAACGCTCGCCCACCTGGCGGCTGGTAGTAAACTCGCCCTCCGTACCCTTGAATGGCGACGTGTTTGGGCCAAGATAAATCTTAAGCGTTGGTGCTTCGACCTCCAGTACTGGCAACGCTTCGGGCTGATTAGCATCAGCGATGGTCTCACCAATCTGCGCATCGGCTACACCGGTCAGCTGCACGATATCGCCAGCCACGCCTTCTGGCACCTCAAACCGAGCCAGGCCATGGCTCATGTAGACGTTATCAATTTTGGCTTTGGCTAGCGTGCCGTCTTTCTGGCACAGCGTGACTTGATCGCCAGGCTTAACCTGCCCGCGAACTATCCGGCCAACGGCGTATTTGCCCTTGAAGTTATCCCAAGACAACGCTGTTACCAGCATCTGAAATGGTTTGTCACGCTCCACGACCGGCGCCGGAATGTGCTTGATAATAGCGCTGAAAACATCTGATAAATCACCATCCGCTTCCGGATGAGCCGGCATACTTTCCCACGCCTTGCCTGCCCGGCCAACAGCGTAATACACAGGATAATGTAGCTGGTCTTCGTGCACCGCCAGTTCCAGGAACAGGTCGGCTATTTCGTTTTCGACTTCTTTGACCCGTGCGGCGGACTTATCGATCTTATTGATAATCACGATCGGTTTCAGCTCATAGGCCAATGCTTTGCTCAGCACAAACTTGGTCTGGGGCATCGGACCTTCCTGAGCGTCGACTATCAGGATACAGCCGTCAGCCATGTTCAAGGTACGCTCGACCTCGCCGGAGAAGTCGGCGTGTCCCGGCGTATCAATAATATTAATCCGATAATCGCCATGCTGTACGGCCGTCACCTTGGCGGTGATGGTAATTCCCCGCTCGCGCTCCTGGTCGCCGCTATCCATAATCAGGTCCTGGCTCATCTCGGCCTGGTTGCCGCGGAAGGTCTGGGACTGCTTCAATAGCCCATCTACCAAGGTAGTTTTACCGTGGTCGACATGAGCAATAATGGCGATGTTGCGGATCTTCGACGGATCCTGTTTTTTCTCAGACATATATTTCCAATAAAAAAGCGCTCACTCTGGTAAGCGCATAACTTACTTTACCCAAATTATAGCATAAGCAACTAAATTAATCAAAGAGTTGATACTTAGCTAACTCTCTTGTGTCGGCTTTTGAAGTTTAAAAATAACGAAGTTAGGGATTTTCATTAATGTCTCGTAATCTTTGGGTGACAGTTCTTTCATCCTGGGAAGCGGCTTCGGCTCTACTAGACTGGCAACAGTGAACCCTCTTGAGGTAGCTTCAGAACAAATTTCATCAATTGATTTATGCCAAGTGGTAACCTGCATATCTCCATCACCCTGTATAACTATCGCCGCTCGTGAGAGGTAATCACCTACAATCTTAACTTCGTTGGTTTGGCGGTCTTTTTTACGTGACAACTCTCGTACTTTGACTTCTTCGTCATCGCGAGTTATCTGCATGGCGGAATAGACTGGATGATTGCACGAGAACAAGAAATGAGAGCCCGGTTTAAGCACTCTGTAAACTTCTTTAAATACCTGTGTCCAGTCCTCTAAGTAGTGAATGGCCAGACTGGAATATGCGAAATCGAAACTATCATCGGAAAATTCCAGGTGCTCCATGTCCATGGTTTGAAAGCTATAGTCCGGATAGGTCTTCTTGGCAATAGCTATCATTTCTTCGGAAACATCTATTCCAGTCACATGGTCGGCGCCTTGTTCGCTCATGTAGTGGCAATCTTCACCGCTACCACAA
>CAYRVE010000065.1:0-4199 GCA_964427685.1 uncultured Candidatus Saccharibacteria bacterium
TGGAAGTCCAGGAAAATGGGCACGCTATCAGCGTTGACGAATTTCTAAAGACTGTCTCACACGAAGCCAAGGCACGGGTCAGTAAAACCTCGCTGCACGGCTAGCCAGCCACCGATGTTATAATTGTCCCAATGAACAAAACGATAATTGCCGTTGACCTGGATGATGTAATTGTTGAGACCGCACCAGGCGTAATTGACCATTATGCAAAAAAATACGGCGTAAAAGTGCCTTTGGAAAAATTTTATTCCAAAGATTTTAAAGGTGTTTGGGGTACTCCAGACGGAGTTACGGCAGTGCGCCGTGTCAATGAATTTTTAGAAAGCCCGGAATATTATCATTCAGTACCAATCATTGAGGCAACTGAGACAATTCGATGGCTACGCAATAAGTACGAACTTCATATCGTGACAGGAAGGCCTAGCCTGGTTGAGGAGGCCACTCGCCAGTGGCTGGAACGGCACTTCCCGGATATTTTCGAAACAGTTATTTTTACAAACTCGTATATGTCGGGCGACAAAGAAGCAAATATCCGCAGCAAGGGTGATGTCTGCCTGCAGTTAGGCGCAACAGTTCTTATAGACTATAACCTTGAACACGCCTTGAGCGCGGCCGACGCGGGCCTGCAAGTACTGCTGTTTGGTGATTATCCCTGGAATCGAACAGATAAGTTACCCAGTTCTGTTAGGAGGGTTCAAGCCTGGAGCGAGATAAGGGAGTATTTTGATGCGCAGGGCTGAGGCTGGGTTTCGGGAGCGGGTGGAGGCGCTGGTGGCGCAGATTCCGCGCGGCCGGGTAATGACTTATGGGCAGTTGGCGGCACTTGCCGGAAATGCGCGGGCAGCACGGATTGTTGGTGGAATTGCTCATTTTGGTGACCCCGATTTGCCGTGGCAGCGAGTGGTCAATAAGCAGGGCGGGCTGGCATCTGGTTATCCTGGTGGTCGGCGTGGGCATCGGCAGGTTTTGGAAGCTGAAGGTGTTGTTGTGAATGATGAGGGTTTGGTAGCAGTAGAGGAGCTTATCTGGTGGCCGCCAAAAGAATAGCTCCGTTGTTGGTTATTGTTGGTGAAACTGCATCAGGCAAATCGGCTTTAGCGTTGAAATTGGCACAACAGTTCAATGGCGAAATTATTTGTGCTGACTCCTGGACGGTGCGCCGCGAGGCGGATATCGGCACCGCTAAACCGTCTGCCGAGGAGCGGGCACTGGTGCCGCATCATTTACTGGATGTGGTTGGTCCGAATGAAGAATTTACGGCGGCGCTCTTCCAGCGGTTGGCCAACCAGGCCATCGCGGAGATTACTAACAGGGGTAAGCTACCGATTATGGTCGGCGGCACCGGGCTGTATATTGACGGCGTATTGTATGATTACGGTTTTTTGCCGGCTGGCGACAGGGGTCAGCGCGAAGCTTTGAACGCCATGAGCCAGGCGGAATTGCTGACCGAGCTCAATAATCTAGGGATTGATCTGGCTGACGTCGACCGGCACAACAAACGGCGGCTGATCCGGCTGATTGAAACCAGTGGCGCCCAGCCAAGCAAGCGGGAACTGCGACCGAACACGCTTATTATAGGTTTGCGCCTGGACCGCGAGATGCTGAAACAAAAAATTATTGACCGCGTCGATGCCATGCTAGCGGCCGGTTTGGAGCAGGAGGTCCGAAGCCTATCTGGACAATATGGCTGGGGTTGCGAGGCTTTGAAAGGTGTCGGCTATGCTCAGTGGCGCGACTACTTTGAGGACTCTGGGACGCTGGCCGAAACCCGCCAAAAAATCATCAAGGCGACGCAGGATTTGGCCAAACGACAGCGCACCTGGTTTAAGAGAAACAAAAGTGTTCAGTGGTTTTCTACCCCTGTAAAATGGCCAAATGTTGTAGATGTTGTGACAACATTTTTGGATTCCTAATTCCTTAGTGAACCATCATTTGATACAATAGGGATATGATTGAGCAACTCTTTGGGTCAAAGACACGGGTTAAGCTGTTGCAGCTGTTTTATAGCAACCCCAACCGCTCATTTTACGTGCGTGAAATTACTCGTAAAATCGACGAACAAATCAACTCCGTGCGCCGTGAGCTCAGCAATTTGCTCAGCATTGGCATTATCGTATCCGAGAATACCAATAACCGCCTGTATTATGAAGTTAACCAAAAGTTTGAGTATTATAAGCCGTTGCAAGAAATTTTTGGCGGCGGCGTCAAGAAAAGCACCGCCAAGAAGGTCAAGCCGGTAGCTGGTGATGTCTCGACAACCGACCTAGATCTTAATTCCGTCGGACACATCGAACTGGCGCTATATACCGGCCAGTTTACCCGTGACGAAACCGCTGGTGTCGACTTGCTAGTAATTGGTGATATTAACCGCAACGCCTTGCAGAAGTACGTTGACGGGCTGGAAGCCCAAGAGGGTAAGAGCATCCGTTACGCCGTTATGAAATTACCGGAGTTCCAGTACCGGCAAGCCATAAAAGACCGTTTCGCAGTGGCGATTGAGCAAGCTAAAAAACAAATTCTGGTTGACGAGCACAACCTCTTAAGCTAAAAAGGAGCAATATGGATTTACAGTTCTACGGTGCTAACTGTCTGAGCGTCAGCTACAAAGGGACGCGTTTGGTGATTGACGACAATCTGGAGCAATTAGGCGCGAAAACTATCACCAAGGGCGATGACGTGGCTCTTTGTACGATGAGCCCCAAGAATCAACCGAAAGCCCGCCTGGTGCTTGACGGTCCCGGTGAGTACGAAGTAGCTGATATTTCAATCATTGGTATCGCCGCCCGGTCGCATTTGGACGAAGACGGCCATAAGGCCACCATGTTCAAGCTTGTCGTCGGTGAGCACAGCGTACTGGTTGCCGGCCATATTTATCCTGAATTAAGTGAAGCCCAGCTGGAGGCTATCGGCATGGTAGATGTTTTAGTCGTACCGGTTGGCGGCAATGGCTACACTGTCGACCCGGTTGGCGCCCTGAAGCTTATCAAAGCCATCGAGCCGAAACTGGTCGTACCGACACACTACGCTGACAAGTCACTGAAATTCCCGGTGCCTCAGCAAGACCTGGCCGCCGCCCTGAAAGAGCTCGGCATGGAGCCAAAAGAAACTGTTTCCAAGCTGCGCCTAAAACCGGCCGAGCTGACCGATGTTACTCAGTTGGTTATACTCGAAAAGTCTTAAATAATTATTTTTTAACTTTTTCGACAGGGGCCAGCAGACCCTTTTTCTTGAGAGTGCGAATAGCCTGGGTGCTGAGTTTCATGGTGACTTTTTTGCCATCAACCATCAGCGTCTTCTTCTGGAGGTTGGGCTTCCAAACTTTTTTGGTATGGCGCTGAGAGAAGCTCACATTGTGGCCGTACTGTTTGCCTTTGCCGGTAATATCACACTTTTGCATAAGGTGTTATTGTAGCGGAGTTACTCCGTTAAGTCAACGCTGACAGGCCTCTGATATACTGGGTTGTAATGTTTAGTGGTTTGTCCGGTTTTGAGCTGGTTATCGTCCTGGTGTCGATAATTATTTCTATGTCTATCCACGAGGCAACGCATGGCTACGTGGCGCACTGGCTGGGCGATACGACAGCCATGGATCAGGGCAGATTGACGCTCAATCCGCTTAAGCATATAGATGTTATGACAACGGTTTTGTTGCCAATCGTTATGATTAAGTTCGGTTTGCCGCCGATTTTCGCCGCTAAACCGGTGCCGTTTGACCCTGATCGCCTCCGTTACGGCGAATATGGCATGGCACTGGTCGGCGTGGCCGGCCCGCTGACCAACCTGGTGCTAGCTGCGCTGGCGGCCCTGGTCTTTCGGTCTTGGGGCATCCATGCCAGCTCCGAAATTTACAACAGTATTATTATCTTCGTACAGGTGAACATCGCCTTTTTCGTCTTCAACATGATCCCGTTCCCGCCGCTGGATGGCTCGCGGCTACTCTATGCCTTCGCGCCGGAGCCGCTGCAAGAAGTTATGCGCCATATCGAGGGCTTTGGCTTCCTCGGTATACTGGTTTTCATCCTGCTGGTCTTCCAGTTCATCTCTGGACCATTACTGGGAATCGAAAATTTCTTTATAACTCTTCTATTGGGCTAAGGCAGGCGCTATAATAAAGCTAAGTCGGGTTTTGCCGGGCGAATGATTATCTGATACTAATCATTAGGGAGTCCAATATTTTTGTCGGCTGTGGCCAGCAAGTG
>CAYRVE010000066.1:0-4186 GCA_964427685.1 uncultured Candidatus Saccharibacteria bacterium
AGCCTGGCTCGGCAAGTACTATAAGTCTTAACTGCGGCCTTTTTGGCGGTCAGTCTCGTCTTCTATCTCGTGGCCCAGGATTTCTTCAATTAAATCCTCGATGGTCACGACGCCAATAATTTTATCATCCTTTTCAATCGGGATCAGGTGGGTGCCGGCGGCGATAAACTTGCGGAACATGGTATCCAGAGCCGTCATACTGCCGACCAATTTAGAGGGATGCAGGCTCATATCGTCTACCCCATATTTATTATTGTCGAAGTCAATGTCGACCAGGTCTTTCATTAAAAGCAGGCCGTAACACTTGGTCAGCTGCGGGTTAAAGATTGGTATGCGGCTGAACCCCCGGGCTTTAATCTCGTCAATCTTAGCGTCGTCGAGCTTGGCGTCCGGCAACAGCCAATAAGTGTGGCGGATGTCGGTCATGATATCTCGGACGCGTTTTTCGGACAATTGCAGGGCGCCGCGGATGATTTCTACCTCGTCATCATCAAGCTCGCTTTCTTTGGTGCCCAGGTGCTCGCCGATCATTAGCCCCAGCTCGTGCCGGCTTTGCAGTTCGGCATGTTCGCGCGGGAAGAGATTGTCCAGCAGCAGCTGCAGCGGTTTGCTGATGACGTATGTGACCGTGATCATGACCTGTAGCAGCGGCGCGAAAGCGCTGGACCAGCCCAGCGGGTCTTTGGAAAACAACGCTTGCGGCATGATTTCGCCAAAGATGACAATCAATAGCGTGCTTAGTACGCCAGCCTCCCAGCCGTTGAGCCGTTGTTCCAGCACCAGCGAGTTGGCGCTGACGGCGGCAATATTGACTAGCAAGATGCTGGCTAGAGTCAGATGGGTGTGCTGGCGCAGGGGCAGGACGCGTTTGGCTTGGCGATTGCCGAGCTTGGCCTTGCGCTTCAGCTCCGCCGGATCCAGCGCCATGACAGCGATATTCAGGCCGGAACAAATCGCCGAGAAAAATACCAGCAACAATACTTCAATAATAATTACGCCGAGGTTCATACTGGTGATGGCCGATCCTCAAGAGGTTTTTGCATCTGTCCTTACATTGTACCGCATTCTATAATAGATATGATGGTAAACAATGAGTGATAACCTAACCGACATATTATCGATTCCGGCCGAGTTAGCCGCGCCGCGTTTGCTGGGCTGCCGGTTGGAGCGGCAGGTTGACGGCCAGCTGGTTAGCGGGCGGATTGTCGAAACCGAGGCCTACAGCCAAGACGATGTAGCCAGCCACAGCTACCGCGGCGAAACCCCGCGCACCAAAGTGATGTTTGGTCCGGCCGGGTACCTGTATGTTTACTTCACCTACGGCATGCATTATTGCTGCAACATCGTTACCGGCCCAGCCGGGCACGGCTCAGCGGTGTTGATTCGGGCTTTAGAGCCGCTTAGCGGCCAAGCCATCATGAGCCGCAACCGCCGGGGCCTCGGCGGCGAAGCGCTAACCAACGGTCCAGCTAAACTCTGCCAGGCACTAGCTATCGAGAAAAGCTTCAACGGCCATGATTTGCACCAGGAACCGCTCAAATTAATGATGGAGCCGCCGCTCGTTCAAACCGACATCGTACAGACCACCCGCATTGGCATTAGTCGTGCCCAAGACGCTCCGTGGCGCTTCTATATCAGGGGTAATAAGTACGTTTCAAAAGTGTGAGCATAATCACATTGATTTTTTAGCGGGTTAGGCATAGGCTGAAATTGGAAGTGTGAGGCTTCCAACGACCCGGGCGAATTTCGTTCCGGGTCTTTAGGTTCTACAAGCCTGGCACAACCCCTGAATTTCTAATTGATGCCCTTGCATCTGGAAGTTCTTAGCCTCGACGATGCGGCGTAAATCATCCTCTAGCGCCGGGCTTTCATCAAACGGTATAACTTTGCCGCATTTTAAGCAGGTCATGTGGTGGTGATGGTGGCTGAACGTATCGGTTAGCTCTAATTTATATTTCCAGCCAATCTGTAGTCGTTGAACTACGCCCATTTTTTCAAACAGTGCTACCGTCCGGTATACGCTGGCTCGGTCGGCGGCAGGGCAAGCATCCACTAGTTGCTGCATAGTTTGCGGCTCACGGCCGCGCAGCGCCAAAAAAACCGCCAGTCGCGGCTTGGTCAGGCTTTGGCTGTACTGTTTCAGATGTTTCTGAAGCTGTATTTGTAAGGAGTCCACAGCGCAAATATAACATAAATTGCGACAGATTTGCAATAAATATTTCATTGGGATAAACTTTTTGCATGGTTCCCATCTTACTATCTTTCGCAACTTTCCTGTCCACCCTGTGCGGCGGTCTAGTTGGGCTGAAAAATAAAGACCGCTTGCACCGCTTCCTGGGCTACACGGCCGGTGTCCTGCTGGGCGTGGTGGCTTTTGACCTGCTGCCGGAAATTTTCAACTCGCTAAATGCCCAGCATCGCGGCGCCACTGGGCCGATGATTGCCCTAGTAACTGGCTTTTTGCTGTTCCATATTATTGAAAAATCCATCCTGATTCATCACACCAACGAAGCGGAGTATGAAGTGCACAAACATCCGCATGTTGGCGTGGCCAGCGCGCTGGCGCTCTGCGGCCACAGTTTCCTGGACGGTGTTGGCATTGGCTTGGGCTTCCAGGCAGGCACGTCTGTGGGCATTGCCGTGGCTATCGCCGTTATCGCCCACGATTTTACTGACGGGCTGAACACTGTCAATTTGATGCTGCTCAATAAAAATCGTTCCCGCAAAGCCTTTGGTTTTCTTCTGCTAGACGCCATAGCGCCAGTGCTGGGCGTACTCAGCACGCTGTTATTTACGGTATCTGACGCCGGGTTAACACTCTACCTTGGTTTCTTTGCCGGCTTTTTGCTGTACATCGGTGCCAGCGAAATTCTGCCGGAAGCCCACAGCGAACACTCCAGCTACAGAACTATCGGCCTGACCGTCCTAGGCGTAGCCTTTATATTTGGCGTCACTCGGTTTATTTAAATTGGCCTAACAGAGTGGTATAATATACTTGTCGGTATAAAAATACATACAGCCAACACACACAAAAACAACCTAAAATAAAAACTTATATATGAAGTCTTCATCGCTCCAGGGCAAGACCGTTCGGCCAGGCTTAATGGCCTATTCGTTCTACCGCTCCGACCGTCATCCAGCCAGCCGGCGGACATCTCCCAAGCCCAAAGTTAAATTTCGTTACAAAAGCCTTTTTATGGGTTTGCTAGCGATTGCCGTGGTGGCTTTTGCTTGCGTGATAGCCGTCCGGGCCTTCCAGTCTTATCAGCAGAATTCGTCCAGCGCTGCCTCGCTAGCGGTAGCCGATGGACCCAAACAGTGCGCTGAGAACTCGCTGGACAAGATGATTATCGTTAGCGTTGGCGAGCGCCATCTGTGGGCCTGCCAGCACCACAAAGTTGTCTATGATACGCCGGTAGTTACTGGCATGCAGAACCTGCCCGCCGACCTGACGCCGCCCGGCACCTACCACATCTATGAAAAACAAACCAACACCACGCTGACTGGCTCCGATAGCACCGGTAATTGGAGCGACCCGGTGTACTACTGGATGCCGTTCCTCCAGAACCAATACGGCACCTACGGCTTCCACGACGCCACCTGGCGTGCTAATAGTGACTTTGGCAACATTGACCCAAATTCATCCAAAGCCTCGCATGGCTGCGTGGAATTGCCGCTAAACTCCTCCCGCTGGCTATACAACTGGGCCCCCGTCGGCACGACGGTGACCGTCAAATCATAATTCTTAGACCTGGCGGGATGTGTATGGGCAATTTTCTTCAATTGCCGTAGCCAGGGAAAGCGCTGGATTGCCCCCAGCCGCCAGAAAGTTTTCATGGGGTTCTTCGTCGCTTTGCCAGCCGCTACAATTTTCTTTTATATCGTCGACAACAGCAATCGGATCCTGATCGGTCTTTACTACTTGTTCCAGGGTGAACCGGGCCACGCCGCAACCGCGGCAACCTTCTGGTAGCATATCTATAAGTTCAGGAAAAGATAACTTAGGGGCCTCACTCATAGGTCTATTAAAACACAGATATATGATTTACGCAAGACCTGACGGTGTAATCACATCAACAAAAGTAAAATTAGAGGTACAATATAAGTATGATTACCGCAGTGATAATTTTGGGGGTGTTAGTGCTGGGCTTGGCTGTTGCCTTTGTTCTATTGCTATTTCGGCGGA
>CAYRVE010000067.1:0-4020 GCA_964427685.1 uncultured Candidatus Saccharibacteria bacterium
ACCCTCGACACCCTGCTTAAGAGGCAGGTGCTCTAACCAGCTGAGCTACTGGCCCACGATTTAACTTACAGAACTTTAGCAAATTACCTCTGTTTTGGCAAGGGAATTAAGCGGCGGCAAGCGTGGCTGGTCCCACCGGCGCGCCCGCAACTAGTTTATTAAATTCATTCTGCAATAAAGCGCTGGCGACATAGCCGAAGCCACAAATTTCAAGTAAGAACACCAGCCAGAAAGCCATGACGGCCGGGATATGTCCACCGGTAACCAATTGTACGCCCTCGGAATACCTCCATAGCCACCAGATATTGACGAAAGGAACGATGATCAACCAGGCCGTTGGTATATCCGCGCCTAACTGCTTCATGGCATTCTTGGTAGTGATAAACCAGAAAAGTTGGTAGATACCCAAAGTGATTATTGAGAAAAATAAAACGAGGAGCGGGTGCCGATACTTCATGCGACCAGCTTACCTGATAATCGGGTCATCACAAACATTTACAGATTAAATGGTACAATTTACAGAGATGAAATTACTGAATGGCGCTGAGCTAGCCGAATTTATTAAAGAGCGCCAGGCGCACCAGGTGCGAGGTTTGCGCCAGGCTCATGACGTTGAGCCGAAGCTGGCTATCGTGGTGACAGTCGACAATCCAGTTATTGAGACCTATATGCGTCTCAAAAAACGCTATGGCTCGGATATTTTGATTGACGTTGATATTCACCGGGTTAAACAGGCCGAGGTAAAGCAATTACTTAACAAGTTAAGTGATGATAAAACGGTGCATGGAATTATCGTTCAGCTGCCGTTGGAAGATCCCTCCCAAACGGACGAAATCGTTAACCTGGTAGCTCCGACTAAAGACGTCGACGCGCTTGGCGCCAAGGCCGCTTTCGAACCGGCCACGCCAATGGCTATAATGTGGCTGCTCTCCGGCTACAATGTCGACCTAAATGGCAAACGAGTGCTGTTGATTGGCCGCGGCAAGCTGGTTGGCGCTCCGCTGGAAAAACTGCTGAAAGATTCCGGAGTGGACGTCCATGTGGCCGACCGTAACACCGACAACTTGAAGCAAGAAGTGCTTGAGGCGGACGTCATTATAACGGCCACTGGCAGCCCTGCGATTTTATCTGCCGATATGATTAAACCTAACGCTGTGGTGGTGGATGCCGGCGTTGCTAGTGAGTCCGGCAAGACAGTGGGTGACTTGGCGCCAGATGTCTATGAGCGCGACGACCTAACCATCACGCCGAAGAAAGGCGGCGTTGGACCGCTGACTGTCTGCGCTCTGTTTGAAAACGTCATCCGAGCCGCTTTAGCGAATTAGCTGAGGCCTAGGACAGCTTCTTTGAATTGCTCGCCGCGGTCTTGATAATTCTTGAACATGTCAAAGCTGGCACAAGCCGGTGATAGCAACACCACGTCTCCTGGCTTGGCACAACCCCGAGTAGTAGCCACAATTTCGGCGATGTCTTTGCCGCCGGGCACGTAGTTAGTAAAGCCTGTGCTATCAAGCGCTGCCTGAATCCGCGCGGCCTGTTCGCCTATCAATAGCACCTTGCGGATATTGCTCTTGGCAACTACCTTAGCCAGCTCGTCATAGCCAGCGCCCTTGTCGGAGCCGCCTAAAATAATAACCTTCGGCTCCTCAAAAGCCTCAATAGCCACCATAGCCGTTTCCGGCGTCGTGCCAAAGCTGTCATTGTAATAACGCGTGCCGTCCATTTCGCGCACCAGCTCCAAGCGGTGCTCCAAGCCGCTGAAACTAATCAACACCGAGCGGATAGCCTCGGCATTTTGGGTAATTTCCCAAACGGCGGTGACAGCCGCGCAGACATTCTGCAAATTATGCTGGCCGAGCAGCTTAACCTCACTTACCGGGCAAACAGTCTGGTTACCAATCACAATATTATTAGCTACAATCGTGGCGCCCGGCGGTTCCATATAGGGGATTTTCTGACCATCGCCGCCGCTAGCAATCTGCTTGGAAACCTCGTTCTCGGCATAATAAATGGCGTAATCATCAGAGGTCTGGTATCGAAATAGCTGGGTTTTAGAAGTAAAATACTCCTCACTGTCAGCGTGCCAATCCAAGTGCTCCGGCGTTATCATTAGGCAAACGGCAATATGCGGCGAATATTTCAAGTCGATTAATTGGAAGTTAGCCAGCTCCAGTACAACCCAGTCATCAGCTCGTATGCCATCTTTGAGCAAATCCAGCGGCGGCGTGCCGATGTTGCCGCCCAAGTGGACGCGCCGGCCATCGGCCCCCAGCATTTTGGTAATCAGAGTAGAGGTCGTGCCTTTACCTTTGGTGCCAGTAATGCCAATGATATTCCGGGTCGGACAGACCTTGAAAAACTCGTTCGTCACGGTAGTGATTTTCTCTAGAATGGCCGGGGAGTTATGCTTAACAATATCGCCAGGATGGACTGACGGACTGCGTACAATCAGGTCAAAGTCCGCCAGCTCCTTCAAATGATTGGGTCCAAGCCGCTGCTCTACGTCTTTTGGCAGTTCAGCCTGTTCGTTGGCGTCGCAAACAGTAATCTCATTGCCTTCGCGCCAATATTCGTAAGCCGAGCGCCCCTGCGCACCGAATCCAATAATCGCAACTTTCATACAGCCTAGTATCGTGTATTAACAGACATCTAGCAAGGTTCTAGTTACCATCTTCTCGATGGTGAAATATTGGCTGCTGTTGTGTCAGGCTTCTTCAATGAGCTTTTCGTGAAGTAACTTTATGATGTTTTCAACCTCGGGCCCGTCAACCGAGAGCGCCAAGCTGGGACTTTGTTCATGCGAAACCACTTCCCGCATGGGCAGGCCATTTTCGGCAAGGATTGTAGCAACCCCGCCCAGGGTTTTGGTGTAGGTTAGCGGCTCCACCAGCTCCTGGCCGACTATGTAAACTGCTCCCTGGTCTCTTTGTATCTTAACTTCGGCTTTGTCGCCGCTGATTGCGTTCTCCCTGATGTACTTTTCAATATGTGCCAAGTTCTCTTTAGTAGTTCCACTATTAAAAATTATTTTTAGCCTGTCTTCTCCGGTCGGGATGTTCGACCAAGACATGCCCAGTTCGCCGACTTTTGTCAAAATGGGTGCTACATAATTTTCAGCGTCGGCCATGCCCATGTCATATGTGCTTATTGCCACTAGGTCGCTCTTGCCAGTTATACCTATAACCGGGTGGGCAGGGTCAGACTCACGTGTCGAAGTAATACGGGTACCGGCTGAGTCGAGGTTGAAAGTATTTTTTACTTGCATATCTACGCCTAACCGGGCGGCATAGGCTATAGCGTTACCGTGTACGACTCCATTACGCTCGGTGACGCCGTGCATCTTCTCGCGCACTTCGTCATGTGTCATCTCGGGGATGACCATGGCACTGGGTACGATATCTGGGTCGGCGCTCAATATCCCGTCCCTGTTGGTATAATTCTCATTAATCCAGTCGCCTAAACCTTGGTTCATGAACGCTCCAGCATATATGACACCGCTAGTGTCAGAACCGCCTCTTGGTAGGGTAGTAACTCTTCCTGTTTTGTCATGGCCGTAAAACCCCGGCACTACTATTTGTCTGCCGGACCGTAAAGTGGGCGTAACGTTGTCACGGATAGCGCTTAAACTATCTCCAAGTTGTAAAACCCCGCCAGAAAATTTTAAATCGCTCGGAACGTATAATGCCCCGGTGAGTTCGGCAAGCAGACGAGCGCTGAGTGATTCGCCGACCCACTGGAATCCATGATGCCTATTCTTTGGCTGCAGGTCTTCATACACCTCTCTGATAATTTTATTTAAAGAATGTTCGCCAAGCACAGAATAGACGTCCCGGTTTCTTTCTATCACAAATTCCTGGGCCTCAGTTATAGCTGCGCGGTCGCCACTATCAACGGCTTTTTCCAGTTCGATCAATTTGTCAGTTACCTTGGGATAGCCGTTGTTGTCGGAGGGGTCTTTACCGACAGCAGATACTACTGCCACCCTATTCCTTTCCGGATCTTCAGTGAAAATTTCGGCGA
>CAYRVE010000068.1:0-4016 GCA_964427685.1 uncultured Candidatus Saccharibacteria bacterium
TAAGACTTGCTCGAGTAATACTGGTACGTGCGTTTCTTGTTTATTTTGGTGTTTGTTTTGGTGCATCTTGACTTGTTTTTGTGTTTGCAAGGTCACCTATCCGACAGTCAACTTTTTGTTTTTTTGAAGTTTTTGTTTTTGTGTGACGAGGCTTCATCGTACGAATACAAATCGGCCAAGTCGAGTTTGAGAGACTTATGTGTGAGGTGGAGTTTTGGGAGGTGTTTTTGAGAAAGGTGCGAGTTTTTTTAAAGTGGTTTACTTTGAATCCACAGGCTGACTGCCGACTAGCTGACCTTGAACGTATCGGTAATGAGACGCCCTTAAAGTTTCTAGTGTTTGTTTTTGATTTGTTAATGTACGATCTTTGATCTGTCCTGGTCTGGCCCGTGCGGCTATTTGGCCTGCAGTCGCCAGTATTTTCCAACCCGTACAGCACTGACATCGCGTGTGATGCCGGCGTAGTCCAGCAAGTGTTGCTCGAGGCTAATTCGCCCCTGTTTGGCGTCGATCTCGCCTTCAACCTTGCCTGTCCTAAACTGTACGTTTAGGTCGGCTATGCGCTCATCCAGGATATCCCCGGCAAGCTTTGGTTCAACCGCTTCATCCCACACTGATTTTGGATAGAGATGAAGGTATTTTTGGAAGCCCCTGGTAAGTACTGCCCCGCTGGAAAACTCGGCGCGTAATTCCGCCGGTATGGTTAACCGACGCTTATCGTCAAGTTTCCTTTCGAAGTAGTCTACTGTGGCCATCCCGTTGATATTTCTAGTGGTTTTTATTTAATGGTGGGGGTTTGCTAGCTAACCCACGATTACCCACTAACATGAGTGTACAACCCACCATCACCCACTGCAACCCAAAAACACTAAAAAAGCGACGTTTTGTACGTCACTTTTCCACAGTTTTTCAAAATTATTGTCTAATACGCTTTATGTGGTGTCTAGCCTCTTGGAGCAAGCGCTAGGCCGTATTGGCTTTTATTGTTAACTTACTGTGATTCTGGAGGCAGAACGATATGTTCACGAGCCATTTCCTGCTCGGTTGCTTGAACCGCAGGCTCATAAGCACGCTCTACAGCCTGAGTTTTAGCATGGGCTTGATGATTCTCGCGGCTTACTAAAGCTTTGAGACCAACAGCCGCGCCAGTAACAACAACGGCACCTGTAGCTACGCCAACGAGCGCGGCGCGGCCAACCCGCTTTCTAGCCGACTCCTGAGCATAGCGACGAGCGCTAAGCTCCCTGTCGCTATAGGGGTCAGTTATATATTTTTCATCTGGGATTCGCTTTTGTAATTCTTTTTTCATGTTCTTATCCTATCACAAAATGTTAAAACGGTCAAGCTTATGTCCTGCCGGAGCGGCTGGCGGTACGCTGAACCTCGCTATAGCTAATGAAGTGTGGCGCCGTTTCTTCCTTCTCGCGGCGGATTGAGTTGTTAGTATCTTCGTTTTCGCCAACCCAGACCGGCGCAGGCTGGTTAGGCAGTACGATGCGCTTGGCCTCATCTGACAGCTCAAACATACTCAAGATCATAGCCGTACTCATAACGAACAGGCCAAGCCGCTGGGCGGCCGTGCCAATCTTTTCATAAGACATTTTTGAGTATTTATTTTTTGACATTACAGATAGCATTATAGCAAGAATTATGCCATTTGTCAATTAGGTTGTGCTTAAACTATGCCTGCCGGGGCAATGTCGATTTCAACCGGCACGCCGGTTTGTAGCTTATAAAAAGTGATGCCCTGCTCGCCGAGAATGCGCTCAAAGTTATTATAGGTTTGCTCGCGGGCTTCGTCGCGCCAGTGCCAGTCGTGGATCGGCAGGACGTGCTTGGGCTTGAGCTCCAACGCCAGGTTCAAGGCGCGGATGGTGCTGCCCCACGGAGCGGTAATCGGTAGCGCTAAAATATCCTTGGTTTCCTTAAAACTGTGGCTGTCGCCCGGGTGGCTCAAAGCATCGAGGTAGTGAACGCCGATTTCCTCAATCGACCCGCTAAACAGAGGTGCCACGCTCTCATGCGGCGATTCAAAGAAGACAGCCCCAGCTAGCGGCTGGTTGCTAGCGGTGATGCCCGCTTCATCAAGTTGCTTGACGACCTGATTAGTAGACGTAATGCGGACATCTGGAAATTTAGCTACCAGCTGTTTAATAAAATCTATATCTTTGTGATCTGGATGTTCATGGGTGATGAAGATATCGTCCAGCCGGTCCAGTTTGGTGATATCAATGACCGGCGAGCTCATTGTGCCCGGATCGAATAAAGCCACCCGCTCGGGGGTCTCTACCAGCAGACAGGCGTGTACGAATTTGGTTATTTTCATCGGTATTCGGGGTTTTCGAAGTCAAAGCGGGCGCCAGCGTCCCATTTGGAGCGCTGGTTGCCTTCGGCGGGTATGCCGCCGGCGTCTTTGAGCAATTTGGCCAGGTGCATTAGGTTCCAGGTCATGAAGGTGGTGTTGCGGTTGGTGAAGTCATTATCAAAGCCGTATTTGCCGCCCTTGCCGTCATCGTCGCCGTAACTTGGGCCGGGACCCGCTTCGCCGATCCAGCCGGCATCGGCTTGCGGCGGTATGCTGCAGCCAAGGTGTTGCAGACTATAAAGCACGTCCATGGCGCAATGTTTGATGCCATCTTCGTTACCGGTAATCAGACAGCCGCCAACCTTGCCGTAAAAGGCGTATTGGCCCTGGTCGTTCAGGATGCTGCTTCAAGCGTACAAGCG
This sequence comes from uncultured Candidatus Saccharibacteria bacterium, assembly GCA_964427685.1. GTDB lineage: Bacteria > Patescibacteriota > Saccharimonadia > Saccharimonadales > UBA4665 > JARIHC01. Next base: position 2,728 of record CAYRVE010000068.1, read on the forward strand.
CTCAATGACTTTCTTGGTCATGGAACTGTTATCGCCCAGCCAGATTGGCCCAGCCAGAATCAAGATGTCGGCATCCATGACGCGCTTCAGTATGTCTGGCCACTCGTCCTTGTCCCAGCCGTGTTCACGCATGTCCGGCCAAACGCCAGTGGCGATATCCGGGTGGTCGATAGTACGGATTAACTCGGCTTTAACACCGTGTTTCTCCATGATGCCCTGGCTGATTTTAATCAGCCGGTCGGTGTGGCTGGGCTCCGGCGACTTCGTCAAAGTCCCATTGAAAATGAGCGCTTTTAATCCAGAAAAATCGGTCGCTTTATCTGCCATGATTATTTCTCGTCGCTAGACAGTCCCAAGATATTACCGTCAGGATCGGTGAACCAGGCAGCCTTCATCGGACCCATGGTGTGGACGCTGTTTTCAACTTTAGCTCCCGGAAATTCATACTCTTCAAACTTGAGACCTTTGTCTTTAAGGTCTTTCACGACGGCATCTATGTCGTCGACTTCCCAGGTAGCCGAGGTCGCTTTATTAGTCCCGGCCTTTGGCGTCGGATAAACGAAAACTTGGCCGCTGCCGCTTTTGTAGGCAACGCCGCCTGGATTTTCTTCAACTTGCTCTAAGCCCAGCGTTCCGCTGTAAAATTCTTTAGCTTTGTCTAAATCTTTCACCGCGATCATAGCGATGACTGTGTTATCTTTAAGCATTTTCGCCCTCCTCTTTAATACCTTTAGTATACTCTTATTTCTTTTTGCGGTCGTGGTAGGCTAGTTGGCGGCGCTTTTGGTCAAGCCGAGTGATTTTGGATTCGAACGGCTTGAGCAGGCTGGAGTATTGCCAGTTAGGGGTTAATATCTGGGCCAGTTTACCCTGTTGTTCAAGGTATTCGGCCAGGCCGAAAAAGTCGCCGTCGCCGGAAACGATAATCGCCTGCTCGTAATTTGGCAGCTCCTTCATGGCATATAAAACCAGTTCGGCGTCGACATTGCCCTTGATGATAGGTTTTTCTTTTTCCTCGTGGTCGCCCTGCTGCTTGGGGGAAACGTCGATAGTCGGCTTTAAAACTACCAGGAAACCCAGCTCATGCATATACTCGTACAAAGACTCGTTGTCGATCATATAGCCAATGAACATATAGGCATGCGTGACGCCATACTTGTCGTGCAGGAACTTGCGGAATTTGCGCCAATCCAGCTTCCAGCCCATCCGCTGGGTGCCAAGGTTCAGGTTTTTGCTGTCGATAAAAGCGTAGGTTTTGGGTAGTTTTGATGAAGGCTTGGATTTAGGAG
>CAYRVE010000069.1:0-3945 GCA_964427685.1 uncultured Candidatus Saccharibacteria bacterium
TGCTGCGCCGGTTGAAGAGCTGAGTTCGCATGAAGATAGGATACTTCAGGTCTTTGAAGAGGCCGATGGTAGCCGTTTCGTCAAGCGAAGCTTTACAGATGATGCCGTATGGTACGTAGAAGGGAAAGGGCTGACGTTTCAGGAAGCCTGGGAGGCCATGGAAGACATATACGCAGACGTCGATATAGAAGTTGTACCGTCTTTCTTGTTTGAGCAAGGGGGTGAACACCCGTTTGTAGCAGTAAGCGAGCATCTGCCTGACTTAGTTGACATGAAAGACCTGCCTAGCGAAGACAAGGAAAAGCTAGCCCACGGCCTTGGTCAGCTATTGAGGCCTGAAGCTTCTTATTGGCCATCATTGGAAGCAGTCAGGGGCGATACATTCAAAGGCGTAGAACAAGAAGACGGCACTTTCCGGACACTAATGGTAGACACAGACCCATTTACTATTTTAGCTCCTTCGTTTGGCCGCGATGAGTACGTCGGCACGTACATCAAGAAATTCGCTGAGCTTATTTGGGACGAATGGTGTGATGAGCAGGACCGGTCTAGGGTCGCTGGCGCTCTGGTTCAGTCATTGGCGACAGCCTTGGATGAGTCTGAATTCGCCGGCGCAATGGGTAGTACTAGCAAGGCATTTATGAACTTGCACCTCATGAGCAATGGCATGGACCCCAGAGAAACCGGATTATTTCAGTAGTATTACAAAAAACGTCCCAGCACTTTAGCCTTTTAGCGGCGTAGCCAGCGTTTGCGGGCTTCGTAGCCCATGATCGCCAAGGCGTAAAAGAGTATGTCGGCGCTAAATTTACCGACTAAGAAACCGACTGGATATGGGTGTACGTGCTGGGGGACTAGATACATCAGGTACGGGCGGATAATGAAGTTGTCGAGTATCTCGGCCGGCATAAATTCCACCAGCAAGTTAGTGCTGGCCGCGCCCACGGCCATAGAAATACGTTTTATAAATGCGTACTGGCTGTATCTTTTGTGGTTTTGGATCAGTTCGGTCGTAACAAAATAACCGTAAAAACCTATGCCCTCGCCAACCCAGCCGGAAGCGGCGGCGGCGATGTACGAATGGGTATGGCCGTAAACTACCCATGCCCCTATAAGCGCGCCGATTGTGCCTAGAATCTCGGCTGGTATATATCGCCTAAGCCATTCCCGCGTTTTGCTTTTGTGCTTTGGTTTATCCATGGTTCAGATATAACATTCTCATTTTAAGATGAATGTTGATTTATATTCATTAATGCGTGTATCCAGAATCTTTTTAAAAACTTCCGGCTTATCTTGAACTTCTCCGGCCGTTGCCCTGGCGTACATCATAAATGCCCAGGCAATGTCAGCAATTTTTATATCCTTTTGCTTTTCAAAAATATACTTCTCTAGATCGCTATATGCAATTTTTTGCTTATCTGCAACATAGCGTAAAACCTCATTTTTAAATTCGCGCATGATGTCGATATGGTTCAGCGTGTAGGCCAGCCCGAAATCCTCACGATTCTTTGATGACACGTAGAACTTCGCATCTCCCCAATCTATCAATATAACCGAAAGGTCTTTGCCTATGAGCACATTCGGTCCGCTCGTATCACCGTGCCGAAAGAACACGCCCTTACTGGTATTCTTGACTGGCGTATGGGCAGTAATTTGCGCTTCAAGCCATACGGTATGCGCATCTTTGGGTGCGGAGTCTTTGTACGGATAGAACGTTTTAATAACGTATTTATCCCAGTCTTTCTCCTCCGAAAATGGTTCAGGCATTTTCAAGCCTAGCGCCTTAAATTCTTTTTCGAGATCATCAGGCTTAATAGATTGCAGTGCCAGCAAAGTGTCGGCTATGTTAAAAGCAATGGTTTTGCGATCTACAGCAGGTACGTTTTTTAGTTTTGTAACTTCAATCCCGTCTACTTTAGTAATAAGTAGTGTTCTGCCATCCGGACTGACATATACGGCTTTCGGGGAATGGGAATATTTTTTCTTTTCAAGGCACCGCAAAGTAGCATAGTATGCTTTATAACTTGTTTCCTCAACAGCATTTTTCTTACTCTGCAAAAGCACATAGGAGCCTTCAGTAGTATCTATCTGGTATGCGTGCGAGCTGAAACCATTACCAAGCCATGAGTGACTGTTGAGGCGGCCAATATCCAAGTTTTTAATGATTTCTTTGATTTTTTGCTCCATGTTGCCAGTATACTTTACTTGGTAATATGCTTTTATATTCAAGTTTTTTTATCAGCAAAGACTACCAGTCGGTTGGAGTAGCTTTTTTGGGCTTGATTCCAAGTTCCTTCGCAAGTTATTAGGTTAAGGTGGGCTTTTCCGTCGCTTGAACGGAACACGGTCGCGGCGTCCGCGCCTGGGTCATACGTTCGCAGTGAACTTACTACGAAAGTAGTGGTCAGCCCTTTTATGTCTTTGACGTATAGTTTGTCGCCTTTTTGCAGGCTGGATAAATTGTCGAATACCGCTGGGATGTGGTTTCTGTAGCCAAAGTGACCATCGATAACGGCGTTGCCTGTTTGGCCGGGTCGCGGACCCTGGTCATACCATGCGGCCTTAGCAGGGCTGGCTGGTATGCCCATTTCCCCCCGAGACGTAATACCGACGTAGTCGAGGCTAGCATCGACCTTTAGCTTTGGAATCTCCAGGCTTACTGGCAGTCCGATGTCTATATTGCTCTGTTTATTAATAGCACTGATATTCGCGGTCGGTGATGCCGAACTTTTTTGGATAGGACTATTTAAAACAAAATAAAGGTTAAGTGCCGGAGAAAGCATAAAGCCCGCAACAGCTGCCAATACTAGCGTTCGATTTGCTAGCTTCTGTCGCATCCAGGGCTAAGTTGCCCGCCTTTTTTGAGCGATGTAGAACGATCCCAGTACACCAGCAGTCACGATAGCGGGGACGATTATGCTCCACGGACTGCTCTTATCGGGGCTAAGACCCGTATTGGGCAGTTTGGGCACGGTAGCCGAGGATGAACCAGAACTTGATCCTGATGAGCCGCTGCCGCTGCTACCGCCGCCAGAAGCCGCGCACGTCGGCCCGCTGATGGTGTTGGCGTTCAGTGTTACCGTACCGGCAGATAGTGCCAAAATACGGCCGTTCAAGGTCGCGCCGGTATTCAAGGCATCAGTACCGTTCTGCGCGATAATCGTTCCTATGAATGATGTGGTTGTATCGAGAGTAGCTGAACTGCCAATCCTCCACCAGACATTACAAGGATCGCCGCCAGTAACAGATGAACCTGGCGATGTGATGATTGTTGATACGGTCTTAAAAATCCAGACGCCAGAGCCAGTGAGAGTTAGGTTTCCACTCAGCGTGAAAGCGCTCGTGGAACAGTAAACCCCTGGCGGAAGAGGCGACAGCAAGGTTAAGTCTTGTGCCCCATAGCTGTGGTCGCAGGCCTGGTTGAGAGTGCCAAATGCTGTCAGGGCATCAGCCTGGGCCGCTATGGCGCTGGCGTCGTTGGAGTGTGTGCCGCCGCCGGCAGTACACGGACTAGGGAAGCCGGTAATCGAGGAACCCGGGCTGACACCAACGGCTCCGGAAGCAGTGGTCGAGCCAGTACAGGTTACTGCCGCGCCGCCGAGAACAGAATACCCAGATGAGCCGGCTAGTGTTGGCGAAGTTGCGGCCAGCACATTGGCCGGCGCGACCGCGACGAGCGTAAATACAAAGCCCAGAATCGCCGTTAATATTGAATATTTATTTATTTTTTTCATATCAGGAACCATGGATACTAAATTATGTACATGATTATTTTAGCTTACTACCCCGAGTATATCGCTAGTGTTTTCAATAGTATGTGCGCGTTATCACACAATTGAAATATAAATGGGCGCATACTACGCATATGCCTACGAGTTCATTGGCTATCACGCCAACGAGAGATATCAAAGATGAAAGTATTGTCGCCCATTTTAGCGACGGCCT
>CAYRVE010000070.1:0-3897 GCA_964427685.1 uncultured Candidatus Saccharibacteria bacterium
TTATCATTATTGTAGGGTATGAACCGGTGATTGTAAATGACCTTGCGCACACGCAAACAAGACTATGCTGTGTATTCTTTAGGAGCTGGTATTTGGCGTGGTTGATTTTTTGCCCGCCCGCTTCCAAAAACGAACTACTAGAGCCACGAAAATGATGGTCACGGCCAGTGTGGCGACCAGTAATAGGTCAAAACCGGTGTTGCTAAGCACTCCTGAACTGCTCGTTCCGCCGCTTGTGCCGCCACCGCCGCTACTGGTACAGGTGCCGTTACTATAGGTACTGGCACCATAAGCACCACAGCTATAGGTGTCGCCAAAGATGTTTATGCTAGTCATGTATTTATTTTTTCCACTTCACGTATAAATAGTTTACAATTCTTATGATATCATGAATGTGAATATGGTAAAATGTTAAATAAGCGAGGTAACTAATATGTTTTCTAATTTTGCGTTCTTAGACTTCGGAGCTCCGGAACTAATCATAATTCTGGCAATTATTCTTTTGCTGTTCGGCGGCCGAAAACTGCCTGAACTATCAAAGAGCCTGGGTGAATCAATGCGCGAGTTGCGAAAAGGGATAAACGGTAGCATTGATGATGACAAAGCGAAAAACAAGTCCGAGGCTAATAAGTCAGACAAGAGCTCCTAAAGCCTCTCAGACCGCTCCCTTTCAAGAGCACCTGCATGAGCTACGGCGGCGTCTGTTTTATATTGCTCTTTCAGTAGCGGCTTGGACTGCTGCCGCCTATGCCATCCAACAGGAAATCGTTAAGATACTGCTTAAGCCCTCGCACGGGCAAAGTTTCGTGTATACGTCGCCAATCGGCGGTATAGACTTTTTATTCCGAGTCTGCCTGTATACCGCCTTAATCCTTAGCACCCCTGTTATTGTCTATCAGTTGCTACGCTACATGGAGCCGCTCATGAAAAGCGACTCGACGCGTTTTGTAGCCGTGGGCAGCATTGTTTCCGGCCTGCTGGCGGCGGCCGGCATATTGTTCGGCTACTTTGTAGGCTTGCCTGCAGCCCTGCACTTCTTACTGCACCAATTTGTGACTTCGCAGATCAAACCGCTGATTACCGTGCAGGCCTACATGTCTTTCGTGATGGTTTACATGGTTGGCGCGGCGCTGATGTTCCAAGTGCCGCTGATACTTATTTTCATCAACCGCATTAAGCCGCTCAAGCCATCCAGTTTATTCCGTTATGAGCGCTGGGTTATTCTGGGCGCTTTCGTGATGGCCGGCCTGATGAACCCCACGCCCAACTTGCTCGACCAACTTATGGTAGCCGGACCGATTATCGTGATGTACCAGATTGGCATTGGTATTATCGCCCTGATAAACCGGCCGCGCTGGCCGTCCCGCGCCCGCGAACTGTTCAAAGAAGATTTGCAAGCTCAAGCTGAAAGGCTGGAGCGCTCCCGGTCACTGCAAAAAGTCACCGACGGTGAATTAATTATTGACAAGCCCGCAACATAACCGCTATAATTCTGCTTAGTTTAAATATATCGAGATAAAAATGACCCAACACATCGAAAACATTATGCAAAAAGAGATGAGCCGCAAGGAGTTCTTGGCGACATTGGGCTTTGGCATGGCTTCAATTATGGGATTCTCATCCATTATTCGCCTGTTAACCGGCAAATCAATTGGTGGCCACTTAGGTCGCGGCGCTAGCAGCGGCTACGGTTACAGTTCTTACGGCGGCGGCGCCGACAGCAAACCTCTTAAATAATAGATAATTGAATTAGCTTTTTTGCCCTGGCTATTGGGCTATGAAATAGTCATAGGTGTAGACGGTGTTCGGTGCCGGGTTGTCGAGGGCGTTAAGCACGAAGTCGGACGCCGACATACTGCCCTTATAAAGGCGCAAGTTGGCCGCCTTATCATTGGACGGACTGAGCACTATGTGCGGCGCCTTGCCATATGTCTTGCTGAAGAGGATTTTTGCCAGACCGCCAGCCGTCGGATCGCTACCAGTATTGATGGTGATGGTACCGGTGGTGTCAGTACCATCGACGGAGACGCTGGCCGAGCCGCCAGCCGCTACCTGCGGCAGCGAAGTCGGCTGACCGCCAGCCGTGATAATATGGCCGGCTACTGTAATATCACCCGCGAACTCGGCTGAGCCGGTCACCTTCAGCGTACCGATTGTCGCGCTTCCCTGCACTGTCAGGTTATTGATCGTGGCCGTACCGGAGACGTTCAGATCCGTGAAGTTGCTGGATTGCTGCAAGCTACTTGGAACATTGGAGCTGCCTGTGCCTATGGCGGCTTTGACCAGCTTTACCCCGGCATCGTCGCTGCCCTCCTGGGCGATGCCAATCTTACCCAGGTATTGGACTATCGACGCCGCGGCCGGGTTAATCGCTTTGGCCGTACCATCGCCGTTATCAACCAGGATATCGCCGCTGGCGGCCGTGCCTGTCACCTTAACCGATACTTGGCCGGCGAAGGTCACCATAATACCATTCGTCTCATCAATCCCGTCGTTGCCTACAAACGCGGCTGTCTCCGGCGAAGACACTACATAATTACTACCCTGGTAGGTCACGATACTGCCGGTATCCGGTTTGGCGCCACTCCATGGTATCCACTCGGCATAGTCAGCCCCGCTGGCGTTAATCGTACCGGAGGCATTGATGGACCGGCTGGTGCCGCTATCGCTGCCCACATAGAGCGTTGCGTTAGCCGCGTTGTAGCTATTGGTGCCGCCGCTGATTGTTACTTGCGAGGCGGCGCTATTAACGTTTATGATATCCGTTCCGCTTGAGTTTTGTACCTGGAAAGCATTATTGGAGTCGCTCTGGGGGCGGAAGACGGTTGGTGAGGCTATATCGCCGTTAAGTTGGACTGAGCCTTCCCGGTAATTATCAGCACTGGTGCCGGCTTCAATCTGGATGCCGTCCAAGTAGTAGGTGTGTGCCACGCCAGCGTCCGTTTGGCCGATGAAGAAGTAAGGCGTGCCGCTGATGGTGCCGGTCGTAAAGCTACAGCTATAGCGCTGCCAATAGGTCGCTACGGTGGTGCTACTGAGCGTACAGGTGGTTTCAGCGCCGGTAGTGCCATCATCAGAGCGGCCGGCATCCAAGGTAGTAAAGCTACCCGACGGTATTTTGGCATAGAAAGTCAGGGTATAGGTAGTGCTGTTCGAAAAGAGGAAGGCGCCGGTTTTAGAGTTAAACATATTGTATTTCATGCCGCTGTTGGCTACCGCTGAGCCAGTAGTGACTACTTTGCCGGTATTGTTGCCGATGTAAGCGTTACTGGCCGTAGTATCGACCGTCAACGTCGATCCGGCATGCAAGCTGGCATAGCCGGTAGCGCTAGTAGCGGAGTTTTCAAAGCTGCCATTAGTATCAATGTTCAGGATGGTGGTATTGGCTAGGACTAGCGGCGCCAGGGTCGTACCGTTACGCACCCGCAGCGCGTTGGCGCTGGTAGTAGACACTACTTCCGTGCTATTGATGGTGGTAGCGACGTTTGTGGTGACAGTGGAGTTAAGGGTGTTAACTTGGAGATCCGCGGTACCATTCGGCGATGCCACTACAAGGGCAGTGCTAGAGCTGGCAGCTGGCTGTATCAACGTGCTACCGATGGCCAATCCATTCAAACTCAATTGCCCTTCCGAATAATAAGTGCCGCCACTGCTTTGGACCAGGCTGGCTCCGTCAACGTAATAGATCCGTCCGGTGGTCGTATCATTCTGGCCGATAAAGATGTAAGGGGAGCCGGATACCGTACCGGTCGTAAAGGTACATGACACATAAAGCCAGTTCGTGGTGGTCGGAGTGAAGGTAGTCGTCGTGCCGGTGCCCGAACTGCAGGGCGTATCAGTTACGCCGTCATCAGACCGGCCCAGGGCAAGCGTGGTAAAGGCGCTGCTGCTGCCAGA
>CAYRVE010000071.1:0-3882 GCA_964427685.1 uncultured Candidatus Saccharibacteria bacterium
AGGATACCCAGGTGGAGATTTCGCTGCAATACACTGACGCCTACAGCGAAACTATTAAAGCGTTCGCCAATAACGTGCTGAATCCCGACGGCGGCACGCACCTGACCGGTTTCCGGTCGGCGCTGACGCGCGTCGTTAACGACTATGCCCGCAAAAACGGTTTGCTCAAGGAAAAAGAAGAGAATTTGACCGGTGAGGATACTCGCGAGGGCATCACCTGCATCATCTTGGTCAAACTGCCCGACCCGCAGTTCGAAGGCCAAACTAAGAACAAGCTTGGCAACCCCGAGGTCCGTGGTTATGTCGAAACAGTTATGAACGAGCAATTTAATTATTACTTGGAAGAACACCCCGGCGTGGCCCGCAAAATTGTTGGCAAGGCTCTGCTGGCCGCCCGTGCCCGCAAGGCCGCCCGTGCCGCCCGCGACAACATCCTGCGCAAAGGCATTCTGGAAGGTGCCAGTATGCCAGGCAAGCTGGCCGACTGCTCTAATAAAGACCCCAAAGACTCCGAACTCTATCTGGTAGAGGGCGACTCCGCCGGCGGCTCGGCCAAGTCCGGCCGCGACAGCAAGAGCCAGGCCATTCTGCCGCTGCGCGGCAAGGTCCTAAACGTTGAGCGCGCTCGCCTGGACAAGATGCTGGCTAACAACGAAATTGTCAGCCTTATTAAGGCCATGGGCGTCGGCATAGAGGAATCGTTCGATGTCAGCGGCTTGCGTTACGACCGCGTCATCATCATGACTGACGCCGACGTTGACGGCAGTCACATCAGCACTCTGCTGATGACCTTCTTCTTCCGCTTTATGAAGCCGGTGCTAGATGGCGGCCACCTTTACTTGGCCAAACCACCGCTCTTCGAACTGGTCCGTCAAGGCCGTAAAAATCCGGTCTTTATTTACGATGAAGATGAGTTGGATGTGGTGCTGGACGAAATTATCGCCAAGCGCAAAAAAGAAGGTACCAAGGTTGATCCTAGCGACGAACGCCACCGCCAGGCCGGTTTCATAGAGGTCAAGCGCTACAAGGGTCTGGGCGAAATGGATGCCGACCAGCTGTTTGATACCACCATGGACCCGGAGAAGCGGGTGTTAGTGCAGGTTAGGGTAGAAGACGCTGAAAAGGCCGACACTATCTTTAGCAAGCTTATGGGAACTGAAGTTGAGTTGCGCAAGGGCTTTATACAGGCTAACGCAAAATTCGTAAAAGACCTGGATATTTAGACTATGGACGAAGATAATACGCCAATTGAACCAAATGAAGAGCCAATGGAAGACCAGGCGGAAGACCAGCAGCCTGAGCTGATTCCAGAAGTCCCTATGGAAGAGCGCCGCCGGGGCGTCGAGCATGCCGCGGATATTGTCGATTCGGGACATGCCCGCAGTATCGAGCGCCGCACCGTCGAAAACGTCATGGAAGACAGCTACTTGCGCTATTCCATGAGTGTTATCATCGACCGCGCCCTGCCGGACGTCCGCGACGGCCTCAAGCCGGTGCACCGCCGCATCCTCTACAGCATGAACCAAGAAGGTCTGCGCTCCAGCGCTCGGCATCGCAAGAGTGCCAACGTAGTCGGCCAGGTGATGGGTAAATACCACCCGCACGGCGACTCCTCTATCTACGACGCCATGGTCCGTATGGCCCAACCGTGGGCAATGCGCTACATGCTGGTAAACGGGCAGGGTAACTTTGGTTCGATGGACGGTGATCCGCCAGCTGCCATGCGTTATACAGAGGCCAAAATGGCGCGGCTGGCTGATGAAGCCCTGGCTGATATTGATAAAGAAACCGTAGATTATCGTGAAAATTACGACAGTACCACCGTGGAGCCGACCGTTTTGCCGGCCAAATTGCCCAACTTACTGCTTAACGGCCAGCTGGGTATTGCCGTTGGTATGGCCACTAATATACCGCCGCACAACCTGACAGAACTGATAGACGCCGAAGTCCACGTCATTGATAACCCGGATGCCACGCTTGACGACTTGCTGGAGCACATCAAAGGTCCGGATTTCCCGACCGGCGGTGTCATTTACGGTAAAGAATCCATCCGTACGGCTTACGCGACTGGCCGTGGCGGCGTAGTCACTCGCGGCGTGGCTGAAGTTGTGGAAGGCGCGAAAGGCCGCCACCAGATAGTTATCAGTGAGATTCCCTATGCCATTAATAAAGAAACGTTGTTGCTGAAGATAGCCGACCTGGTGCGTGACAAGAAACTGACTGGCATCTCCGACCTGCGCGACGAAACGGCCCGCGGCAAAGTGCGCATCGTCATCGACCTCAAAAAAGACGCTTATCCCAAAAAACTGCTCAACCAGCTGTACAAAATGACGCCTTTGCAAACCAGTTTCCACTTCAACATGATGGCGCTAGTCGACGGCATCCAGCCGCGCGTGCTGGGCCTACAGGACATCATTAACGAGCATATTAAGCACCGCCAAGTTGTTATCCGTCGCCGCACCGAGTTTGAGCTGAGGAAAGCCAACGAGCGGGCTCATGTGCTGGAAGGTCTCAAGACCGCACTGGACCACATTGACGAGGTCATCAAGGTCATCCGAGCCTCGCAGACTACTGAGGATGCCCAAGCCAACCTCATCAAAAAATTCAAGCTGACTGAGATTCAGGCCAAGGCTATCCTGGCCATGCAGCTGCGCACGCTGGCGGGCTTGGAGCGCAAGAAGATTGAAGATGAACTAGCTGAACTTAGGAAGTTAATCACCCATCTGGAAAGTATTTTGGCTGACGAGAAGAAGATCCGCAAAATTATCAAGGACGAGCTGTTAGAACTCAAGAAACAGTACGGCGATGAGCGCCGCACCAAAGTCATCCCCAGCGAACTGGGCAAGATGAGCGACGAGGACCTAATCGCCGACGAGCAGGTCGTAGTAACGCTAACCGCTGCCAACTACGTTAAGCGCAGTCCAATCGCCGAGTATAAGCGCCAGGGCCGGGGCGGCAAGGGCCGGCGCGGCATGGCCACCCGCGAAGAAGATGTCATTGAGCACGTCGTTAACGCCAGCACGCACGACTTCCTGCTGTTCTTTACCAATAAGGGCCGCGTCTTCCGGATTAAGACCTACGAGGTGCCAGCCGTCGGCCTGAACGCCAAGGGCGTTGCCTTGGTCAACCTATTGCAGCTGCAGCCCGAAGAGACCGTTAGCAGCGTGATTAACATCAGCAAGACCGATAACGCCCAAAACCTGATCATGTGTACCATCCGCGGCACCGTTAAGAAAACACCGTTCGAGCAGTATAAGAACGTTCGCCAGAGCGGCCTGATTGCCATCCGCCTAGATGACGGCGACGAGCTGAAATGGATTCGCATGACTACTGGCGACAATGAAGTCGTTATCAGCACCAGCCAAGGCCAGGCCATTCGCTTCCACGAAAAAGGCGCCCGGCCGATGGGCCGTGTGGCCCGCGGCGTGCGCGGCATCCGCTTGCGTCCCGGCGACCGCGTAATTGGTATGGATATTGTAGAGAAGGGCGCCGACATTTTCGTAATCAGCAAATACGGCTATGGCAAACGCACCAGTATTGACCAGTTCACAGCGCACGCCCGCGGCGGCGTCGGCATTCGCTCGGCTGTGGTTAACGACAAGACCGGCGAGCTTATAGGCGTTAACCGCCTGCTTGGCGATGACCAAGAAGTCATCATTATCAGCAAACTTGGCCAAACCATCCGCCTGGGTCTCAATAAGATCCCAGCCTTGGGCCGCGCCACCCAAGGCGTACGTATCATGCGCCTCAACGGCGCCGACGAAGTCGTCTCTCTGGCTCTGGTCGACAAAGCCGACGAGGAAGAGCTTGAATCCGAAGAAGAATCTCCGCAAGCCGAACTCGTCCCCGAAGCCGAAACCAAAGAAGTCAAGACAGCCAAAG
>CAYRVE010000072.1:0-3868 GCA_964427685.1 uncultured Candidatus Saccharibacteria bacterium
TCATCGTTGACGATTTTGTGGATATGAAATTTGGTACTGGCGCCGTTAAGGTTACACCGGCTCATGATCCCAACGACTTTGATATCGGGCAGCGCCACGACCTGCCGTTTGTATCTGTTATAAGCCATGAAGGCAAGCTGATTGACGTACCGGAAAAATATCGGAATCTGACGGTTGAAGAGGGCCGCAAACAAGTTGTTGAAGACCTGAAAGAGCAGGGCATGCTGGTCAAAGTTGAGAACCACACCCACAGCGTCGGCCACTGTTACAAGTGCGATACCATCATCCAGCCGCTACTGCGCGAACAGTGGTTTATTAATGTCGAGTCGCTGGCTAAGCGGGCCATCAAGGAATTGCAGGATAAAAAAATTCGTTTCCGCCCCGAGAACAAGCGCGGCCAGCTCATAAATTATCTGAAAGGTCTGAGAGATTGGAATATCAGCCGCCAAATCGCTTGGGGCATCCCGATCCCAGCCTTCCAGAACGTCGATGACCCGGATGACTGGATTTACGACGAACGGGTTGGCGAAGAAATCCTAAAAGTCGGCGACAAAACATACCGGCGCGACTCAGACGTGTTTGACACATGGTTTTCCAGCAGCTCCTGGCCATACGCCACTATTGATTATCCAAACGGCGATGATTTTAAGACCTTTTATCCTCTGTCAGTTATGGAAACGGCCGCTGATATTCTTTATCCATGGGTGTCGCGGATGATAATGTTCGGCTTGTACATAACAGATGAGGTTCCGTTTAATGATGTCTACTTACACGGGCTTATCCAGGATAACCACGGCCAAAAAATGAGCAAAAGCAAGGGCAATGTGGTGAACCCCATAGACAAAGTCGATCAGTATGGCTCAGACGCTTTTAGGATGGGGATTATCAGCGACGAAGCGGCTGGCAACAACCGGCCATACGATGAAACCAAGCTGGTGGGCGCCCGCAATTTTGCCAATAAACTCTGGAACATCGCTCGTTATATAGAAGACGTGCTGGGCGATGAAACTAGCAGGGAAGGAGCCAAGCCGGCTTCTGCCGCCGATCACTGGGTATTGAGCAAATTACAACAGTCACAGCAGAAAATATGGCGGGATTTGGATAATTACCGCTTTGCTGAGGCCTATAATACGCTCTACCATTTCGTGTGGGATGATCTGGCGGATTGGTATGTCGAGGCCAGCAAATCAGCCCCAAATAAGCCGCTGTTGGCCTATTTGCTAGAGCAGGTATTGGTATTGGCCCATCCGTTCGCGCCGTTCCTGACGGAAACTATCTGGCAAACGCTGGCTTGGGAAAATGATTCGATTCTGGCTGCTCGAACAGCTGATAAAATTATCGCCAGTAACATTAAGCAGGCCGCCGATTTTAATGAATTACAGGTTATCGTAACCGAAATTCGCATGATCCTAAAAGCCATTAATGCCAGGAACATAGCCCTTTGCTACACTGATGATTCGTTCCTAAGTGATAACGCCGAGATTATTAAAAGGCTAGCCCGGATACCGGCCGTGACAGCGGTTAAAAAGGGAAGTGGAGTCGCCCTAACTGGCACTAAGCACCGCTGCTGGTTGGATATCAGCCCGGATGCCGCAAAGGCTTACCTAAAAGACTTGGTAGGCAGACGAGTCGATCAGGTTTACGTTATTGAGCAGCTGGAAGGACGACTGGCAAATAAAAACTATACTGCCAACGCGCCGCGTGAAATCGTTGACCAAACTAAACAACAGTTAACAGAGGCCAAAGAACTTCTGGCCGCCATTGAGGCCGAGCAAAAACGTTTTACGGCTTAGTTAGTCAGCGGTCTCGAGGGCTAGGCGAACGGTGGCAGCTGATTTTTCGCGCTGGGTGTCATCGAACCATATTACGTTCCAGCCCAGTTTAGCGGCAGCCGCCAGGTTAGGTCTTGAATCATCGATCAACATGATCTCTTCCGGCGGACGGCCGGCCCGTTCAGATGCGATTTCATAAATCTTAGCCTCTGGTTTCAGGGCTCCGACCTCTGAGGAGTCAACGATTGCGTCATAGTGTATATCCGGTATCTGACCGCTCCTTCGCATGGCATTAACGAAACCCGGCATGGTGTTCGTCAGCAGACCGACCTTGTAGTGGCGTGAAGCCGATTCTATGACCTTGTGCATCACCTGTACTTGATCCACCGCCGCTAGATAGTAACTCTGCCAATCAACTGCCTTTGCGCCCGTCACCTTAGCCAACTCCGAGTTGAAGTCCTGCAGGCTGGCCTCACCGCGGCAGATCTGGTCATTGTAGCGCCAGTAGACGGATTCCACGACATCGGGCGTGGTACCGGTGTCGGCTGCTAGCTTGATGAAAGCAGCCTGGTCGGAGCTTACCAAACAGCCATTCATATCGAAGTAAATAAAGCTGGCACCGCTCTTGGTTTTACTGAGGTGGCGGGCCGGTCGGGCAGGGGATGCGCCGATTAGCTCGTCGAGGCTGAGATTTATAGCGCCGGCGATAGCTTGAATAGTGAAAATTGACGGCGCTTTGATGGCGCCGCGTTCGATTTTGGTTAGAGTAGAAAAGCTTAGGCTGGCTTTTTGACAGAGTTGTTGCTGTGTTAAGCCAGCGCCTTGGCGCGCCTGCTGTAATCGTTTGCCCAAACCCCTCTCGTCCATGGCCATATATTACCAGTTAACAGGGGAATCACCAAGAGCAAAATAGTATTAAACGGCTAGATAAGTTTATTTTCCGGAGTGCAATAAAGTCGACAGAATAGTAAAGAAGACTATGGTACTAATAACGAAAATAACGCCGACTATCGTCCAGACGTTTTGGGTATTGCCATAGCCAGCCCGGCGACCCAGCCTAGTGTAGGCAATAGCCGCCACGCCAGCGCCGAAGAAGATGGCATATAGCAGGTTCATACATATATTGTAGCTTAGAAGGCAAGTTTTTTGGCTATAGCGGCCAGCGCGGCGTGATCCGGCTCGGCTTCCATGTCCTGGGGCGCCTTGAACTCATCGACGGTGTTGAAGGGGATGAGCTGGACATGGGCGTGCGGCACATCTACGCCAACGATTCGCTCGCCAATGTACTTTGTACCTAGTACCTCGCTTAGGCGCTGGGCGACCTTTTTGGTAGTACCCATAACTGCCTTGTAGTCCTCGTCATCCAGGTCCCAGACAAATTCAATCTGTTTTTTAGGGATAATTAAGGTGTGGCCGGGCTGGACCGGGTGGATATCCAGGAAGGCCAGCGTATGGTCATCCTCGTAGATTTTGTGGCAGGGAATCTCACCCTTGATAATCTTGGTGAAAATAGTGTCAGGCATGGGTTTAGTATAGCAACCCGCCCAAAGAGCTCCGTCGCACCTCTCTCTTACGACACGACTTTTTAAGATTGGGACAGTTCATTAATCTTGACTGGTGTGGTAAAATAATACCATGCATTATGAAGAGTTTGGGATCTATCTTAAAAGTCTCCGCATAGACGCCGACATGACACTCCGTAGCTTTGCCGAAGCTTCTGATTATGATGTAAGCAATTTAAGCAAAATTGAGCGAGGGATTCTCCCGCCGCCACCGGGTAACTTACTGCTTCGGAAGTGGGCGAACCTGCTTGGCCTGGCCGCAGACAGTACGGGATATCAGCTTTTTATGGATCTTGCAGCCGTAACCCGTTCCAAAACTCCGGACGGGGTATCCCAAAAAGAAGCGGCACAATATCTGCCAGCATTTTATCGAACGCTAAGAAACAAGAGAAAAGACCAGCAATCGTATAACCGGCTTATAGAGCTTCTAAAAAAGAGTTAACATTGGTGTTTGGTGGTAACAAAAATGATAGACACAAACACAAACCCCAAAAACCGTATAGCACAGGAAGTTGCCCGGGCGCAGTCTGACTA
>CAYRVE010000073.1:0-3769 GCA_964427685.1 uncultured Candidatus Saccharibacteria bacterium
CCGATCTCTGCGCGGAATGCCGATGGCCTCGCCGTCCTGCCGGAGCAAACGTACGCAAATCCCATGGAAAGTACCCATAAACGGCATAAAGCCGCGGTTTTCGGCCTTTTCGCCCAATAATCCAGCCACCCTTTCACGCATCTCGCGGGCAGCCTTATTAGTAAAGGTTACCGCCAGGATGTTATACGGTGTGGCTTTTTTGCCGGCAATCAGATAGGCAATCCGGTGCGTCAGTGTTTTAGTCTTGCCCGAACCGGCGCCAGCTTGAATAAGCAGCGGCCCTTCCGTGGTCTTCACGGCCCGCTGCTGCTCCGGATTCAACCCCTCAAGCAACTTGTCTAACACTTTATAATTTTACCAAAATTAGTCGATGAAAACCGTTGTAATCTAGTTTGAGAAAAAGTGGGTGACGGGTTTGAGGCCGCTGACGTGAATGAGACCGGCGTCGGCGGCGATGTCGCCCCAAGCCAGCACCAAAAGTATGGCCAAAACAATTCCCAACACCACGAACCGTTTGCTCTTGCGCTTCTCAACCGCGTTAATTGGTAGTTCGTATTTTTTGCTATCAATCAGATGCTGTATAGCAGCCTCGCGTTTTGTTTGTTCGGCCGTTTCGGCATCTGATTTTTGCCTGGCGGGGCCGGAGGTCTTAGTGGCCGCTGGTTTATCGTCAGTTTTTGGCTCTGGTTCCGACTGAGCCTCTGGCTCATCAGTTGCCCGCTTCTCCTCGGGAACTTCCGGCTTGTCAGGATTGTCCGGTTCGTCTGTTTGGTCTGGTTCTGAAGTCGGTTGATCTAAAGGTTTTACGACTGGAGCCGTGGAGTGAGCCAATTCTTTTTTTTCTTCAGCTTTTTTGTCATCATCGTCGGCCTTGACGTCTCCATCGACCACCATCGGGTCTTTCAGGATTGGCCGGTTGGTGACTATGACCGGTTTGGATGTCGCAGCAGGCTTGGAATCGGCCGGTTTATCAACATCAGTAATCGGCTTCTTACGGCTTTTGGCGGGCTTCTTGGTCTCGCTCATGATTTTTTCTCCGCCTGGTGCGCTAGGCGGTAAGCGCTGTCGACGATACCGATAAATTGCTTATAATTCAGACTGGCCGCGCCAACTAAGACGCCGTCGCAGTCCGGCAGGGCCAGATAGCCGCTGGCTATATTATCGTTCACGCTCCCGCCATAGAGCACGCGCACGTTCTGGGCAGCGGCTGAGCCATATAGCTCGCGCACTTCTTCGCGGATCAATTTAAAAACTTTGTCTATGTCATCCGGCAGGGCCAGTTCGTGCCCGAAGGTGCTAATAGCCCAGATCGGTTCATAGGCGATAACCATCTTCTCGATTTCGTCTGGCGTCAAATTGGATACAGCCGAGGTCAGCTGGTCGTGGATTACCCGGCGGGTTTCGCCGGCAACACGCTCTTGCTTGGTCTCGCCAACGCATAAAATTGGCGTAATTTCATTGCGCACAGCGGCTTGGACTTTATCGCGCACCACTTCCAGTGTCTCATCAAAGTAGATACGCCGTTCGGAATGGCCGATTATCACGTAGTGGACCAGTTCGCGCAACATGGTGAAGCTGACTTCGCCAGTATAAGCACCCTCGTCTTTATAAAAAGCATTTTGAGCCGCTAGCCGGAATTTGCGACGATCTATTTCCAAGCTGATGGGTTGCAGGGCCAGCAGGCTCGGCGCCAAAACCACTTCTATGTCACGGTGCGGTTTGATCTCTTTGTCCAGGCGGTGCACCAGCAGACTGGCCGCCTGTACGTCCAGGTGCATTTTCCAGTTCCCCACGATCAAAGTTCTTTTCATAGTGCTTACGGTTTATTGTACCTTATTTCTTATCAAGCAAGGCCTCCACGCCCGGTAACTTACGGCCGGCCATCAGCTCCAGACTGGCGCCGCCGCCGGTGGAAACATGGTCAAAGCAGTCCACCAAGCCTCGGGATTCAATATAACCAACGGTATCGCCTCCGCCAACCAAAGTAAACGGCTTATGTCCCAGGTCACCGACCAAAGCCTCAATCACCAGCTCCGTGCCATGAGCATACGGTCCGACCGGGCCCTGCAGACTTTTGATTTCAGTAACCCCCATGGTCCCATTCCATATAACCGTGTTGGCCAGCTGGACGCCGCCGGCAATGAACGCACCGCTGAAAGGTCCGATATCAACGATTTTTTCGTGGGCCTGGACGCGGCTAGCGCTGGCTGGCACACGCCTTTGATAACTCTCAACGTCGGCTACTATGTGCGTACCCCAATCCACAATCCGGGTCGGAGCCGTTTTATCAGTCTTATGCACCGCGATACCATCTTGCGGAATAGCAAAAATAAAGCGTCGATGTTTGGCCTCAGCGGCAGCTTTTTTCATAATTTCCCTAGCTTGCGGCAAGTCAGACTTGTCGTAAACGCTATCGGCAACGTCCACGCCGCGGGCTGCCAGGAAAGTATTAGCCATAGCGCCGCCGACAGCCACGAAATCAGCTATCTTAATACAGCGCTCTAATATATCAATTTTATCGGCTATTTTAGCGCCGCCGACAATCGCTACCAGCGGCCGCTCCGGCTTTTCCATAACATTGGTGATGGTGTCGACTTCTTTTTCCAAAAGCAATCCGGCTACGCTCGGCAAGTGGCGAGTAATGGCGTCGGTGCTGGCATGCTTGCGGTGCGCTACGCCGAATCCGTCCTGGACAAAGACATCCGCCAGGCTGGCCAGCTGGGCAGCGAACTTATCATCATCGGCTTCTTCCTCCGGGTGAAAGCGCAGGTTCTCCAGCAGAAGCACGCCGCCGGGCTTGAGATTAGCAACCGCTTTCTTAGCTGTCTCGCCAACACAATCAACAGCGAACTCAACCGGCCGATCAAGAATCTGCTGTAGACGCTTGGCTACCGGGAACAAGCTGCAGTCCGTGTCACCGGGACCTTTCGGACGACCAAGGTGCGAACAAATAACCAGCCGGACGTCATGCTTCAGCAAATACTCGATTGTCGGCAAAGACTGTTTGATGCGATAATCATCGGTAATTTTGCCGTCGCTGACCGGCACGTTGTAGTCGGCGCGCAGCAGTACCGTTTTGCCCTTCAGATCGATATCGCGGATGGTCTGCTTGGTAAACATATCGCTACTCCAGTACCCTGACTTTAATAGTATCTGTGGTTCCCACTACGCCCGGATAGCAGCCGGAAGCGGTCACTACCACGTCGCCTTTTTTCAAGACCTTGTTCTGGCGCAGCCAATTGGTTAGTTTGGTGGCCGCCAGCTTGTCAACCGGCCGGACGTAACTTTTTACACCGTATACTAGCGCTAGCTGCTGGGCCACCCGCGCGTCGTTAGTCACGGCAATTACTGGTGTCTTGGGTCGCAAGGAGGCGATCTGAAAAGCGGTGGCGCCCGATTTGGTTTCGGCGACAATCGCCTTGGCGGCAATTCCCTCGCCCAAACTTAAAATAGCCGTACTTATTGCTACCTGCCGGCTGCGGTCTTCGTTGTCCGGGAACTTGACCTCCAGCGGCTTGTGCTTCTCAGTGTACAAAATGACCCGTTTCATAGTGGCGACGGCTTCCAGCGGATAATTGCCCTGGGCTGTTTCGTCGCTGAGCAT
The DNA here is from genome assembly GCA_964427685.1 of uncultured Candidatus Saccharibacteria bacterium. Lineage (GTDB taxonomy): Bacteria > Patescibacteriota > Saccharimonadia > Saccharimonadales > UBA4665 > JARIHC01. The sequence continues at coordinate 3,605 of CAYRVE010000073.1, forward strand.
TACGCAGTCCGCGCCTACTAGCACTGCCGTGGCGATATCCGAGACCTCGGCGCGCGTCGGCTCCGGATCCTCGGTCATACTAGCCAGCATGTGGGTAGCTACGATAGTTGGCTTGGCATAGCGCAACCCCAGCCCGATAATTTGCCGCTGGACAATCGGCACGCT
>CAYRVE010000074.1:0-3741 GCA_964427685.1 uncultured Candidatus Saccharibacteria bacterium
CGGTACGGCATTTTTATTGACGGTGATGCCTATCTTATCTAGTGCCGTTTCAGCTTCTTGACCAGATACGCCCATACTGCTCATATCAACCAACAATAGATGGTTGTCGGTGCCGCCAGTAACGAGATCATAGCCCCGGTCAGTTAGCCCGGTAGCTAGTTTTTTAGCGTTTTTGACAACCTGCTTGGCGTAGTCTTTGAACGCCGGTTGAGCGGCTTCGCGGAGGGCTACGGCAATAGCGGCAGTCTGGTGATTGTGCGGACCGCCTTGCATGCCAGGAAAGACTGCGCGGTCAATTAGCGTGGGCAAGTTTTCCTTGGTTCTCTCAACTTTCTTCAGCGGTGTCGACGGTTTGCCGTTACATAGAATGATGGCACCCCGTGGACCACGCAAAGTTTTATGAGTAGTGGTCATGATGACATCGGCGATGCCGGCTGGAGACGGGTGCTCGCCACCGACAACCAGACCAGCAATGTGTGATATATCTGCCAGCATCCAAGCGTTTACGCTGTCAGCAATCTGGCGGAGACGTTGCCAGTCAAAGATCCTAGGGTAAGCTGTGGCACCGACTACTAATATCTTAGGTTTTTCTTTTTGAGCCATCTTCTCTATGGCATCGTAATCCAGATAGCCGTCCCGACCGGTTTCATATTGCACCGGGTGGTAAAAGGTGCCTGAGGCGCTGACTTTATGTCCATGAGTAAGGTGGCCGCCAAAAGAAAGCGCCAGGCCCATAATAGTATCGCCGGGATCAAGCAGAGCAAAATATACTTCCGCGTTAGCGGGCGAACCTGAATAAGGCTGTACGTTTGCGTGGTTGACACCGAAAAGTGCTTGGGCACGCTTGCGGGCAATATTTTCTACCTTGTCAACGTTTTCGCACCCGCCGTAGTATCGCTGGCCCGGATACCCCTCGGCATACTTATCCGTGAGTATGCTCCCCAGAGCGTCAAACACTTCCGCCGAGGCGTGGTTTTCGCTCGGAATCATTTGTAAATTTTGGGATTGTCGATCGTGTTCGGCAACAATCAATTGTTTTATCTCTTCATCTATCATAACTACTCCCCGTAGGTTAAGTTCATTATAAATCAATTAGTGAAGAGATTTTTAAGTCATGTTATTATTGTAGCAGTTCCACAAAAATAAACATTTCGGAAAGTATTGCTCGTTAATATCATTTATGATATATTTGCATGGTTATGACGGACACTAATCATAAGATTGGCCAGTTAATTACTCATTTAAGGCAAGAAAGAGGCCTCACGCAGGCTGAATTTGCCCGTCGTCTGAACACTTCGCAGTCCGCCGTCAACCGCATGGAGCACGGCCGCCAGAACCTTAGCCTGGAAACCCTAGGACGTATTAGCGACGTATTAAATAAGCAGATAATCAGCCTGAACCAAGGCGCCGTTAACCTGCATATTGAGGGCGGGCACGAGCTACGCGGTGAAATCACGCTCAAAACTAGTAAAAATGCGACCGTCGCTATTCTTTGCGCCAGTTTACTCAACAAAGGTACTACGAGGCTAAAAAATGTTGCCCGTATTGAGGAAGTCAATCGTTTAATCGAGGTGCTGCACAGTATTGGCGTCACTACCCGCTGGCTGGGCGAAAATGATTTAGAGATTAAGCCGCCAGAAAAACTGAAGCTTGACAAGATAGATAAGGATGCTGCCCGAAAAACCCGCAGCGTGCTGATGTTCATCGGACCGCTTATGCACCATTTCAGCGAATTTAGTATTCCTTACGCTGGCGGCTGTGAATTGGGGCGACGTACCGTTTTGCCGCATTTGTATGCCCTAGAAGAATTTGGCGTCAATGTAGAGACTAAGTCTGGTCATTATGAAGTTACGTCCAAACCGCATAAGGCCTCACGTTCCGTGGTGCTATATGAGTCAGGTGACACTACAACCGAAAACGCTTTGTTCGCTGCCGCTTTAGTGCCCGGCGAGACGGTTATAAAAATGGCCAGTGCCAACTATATGGTGCAAGACGCATGTTTCTTCCTGCAGCGGCTGGGTGTACGGATTGACGGTATCGGCACCAGTACCCTGCGTGTCCACGGTGTTAAAAGTATCCGCAAAAATATAACTTACGCGCCAGCCGAAGATCCGGTAGAGGCCATGACATTTATTTCCGCCGCGATAACTACGGATTCATCAATTACCATCAAACGAGTGCCGATAGAATTCCTGGAACTTGAACTGTTGAAGCTGGAAAAGATGGGTCTGAAATATGACGAGAGCAAGCCGTACAAAGCCGACAATGGTAAAACCGATCTGGTAGATCTGAAGATCCACAAACATCATGGCGAACTCCGGGCGCCAATGGAAAAACTGCACCCTAATATCTTCCCTGGATTAAATATCGATCACCTGCCCTACTTTGTGCCAATCGTGGCCGTGGCCCGTGGCCGAACGCTAATCCACGACTGGGTCTACGAAGACCGCGCGCTAATGTATACCGAAATGAAAAAAATCGGCGTCAACTTGGAGCTGGCCGATCCACACCGTATTTTTGTAACCGGGCCAACCCGCTTTAAGCCGGCCGACTTAGTAGCCCCCAGCGGTATCCGGCCGGCGGTGATCCTGCTCATCGGTATGTTAGCCGCGCCGGGCAACTCCGTGCTAAGAAACGTTTATACAATCAACCGTGGCTACGAAGACTTAGCCGCTCGCCTCAACAGCCTCGGCGCCAAAATCACCGTCCTGCACGAAATATAATTTGGTACGGCAGTGTTGCTGAAGTTAGAAATTATGATGCTTGCATACTAGCTGGTTTTCTCGCGATTTAGTAACGTCAGATAAAATCGGTAAATCAGCCAGGCTATAATCGCGCCCAGGGTATTGGCCGTAAGGTCCCGCCAAGTGTCGTGACTATCCCAGCTAAAAATTCCAACTCGAATTGCAAATTCACCAGCGTACTCGGCTAATTCATTCATGACCCCCAGTGCCGAAATAAAACAATAAAGCGTTACTAGTTCAACACGCCAACTGTAATGCAGATCGTAAGTTTTTATTAAGTAAACATAAAGTAGTGTAGCTGTCGCGCCGCCACCGATGGCATGATAAAAGAAATTGCCTACTATTCGATCAGAAACCACCAGGGATATTATGCTCGCAATTGCCTGTACAAGAATTGCGGCAGCAAGCCACTTCCAGTGCTTTTTTAACGAAACTTTTTTATGGAATTCTTCTTGTAGCCACCATAACAACACTGCCATGAATGAAATAGTAAGTAATGCTCGGATCATCGATTCAGTATATCAATAAGTAACTTGGCCATGATGCTTATGCCTTGGTACCCCGGGTAGGATTCGAACCTACGACCTATGGGTTAGAACTCCATTGCTCTATCCAACTGAGCTACCGGGGCGCGTGGTTGACGTGGTGCGGGATGGCGGAATCGAACCGCCAGCTCTAGCTTGGAAGGCTAGCGTATTAGCCGTTATACAAATCCCGCGTACAACAGAGGTGATTATACCATACGTGTTACAATCACTATATGTTAAGCGACTTCGCGTTTCTCGGCCTCAACCCTGCTCTCAGCATAGTTGTTATTGTCGTTTTGGCACTTATTTTCGTATTTGAGGTCTGGATGCTGGTTAACGCCATAACAAACAAAGCAATCAGCGGTACATCCAAAGCCCTATGGGTTTTGGGGATGCTTATTCTTCATCCATTTGTCGCTATAGCTTACTATTTTACCGACTATAAGAAGGGCGCGTGATTCAGCCAACCG
>CAYRVE010000075.1:0-3732 GCA_964427685.1 uncultured Candidatus Saccharibacteria bacterium
CTCACCACGCGCATGACTTCGCTTGGCTCGCTTAAACTGTTGCAGACCGTAAAAAAGATGCGTGCCAACGATGTCGAGTGGCTAGTATTAGAAGTTTCCAGCCAAGCCTTATCACAGCACCGTGTTTGGGGGGTGCCATTCAGTATCGTAGCCTTTACTAATCTGAGCCACGACAATTTCCATTATCATCGTACGTTTGAAAGATATCGGGCCGCAAAATTGATGCTGTTCAAGCAGTGCGACCGGAACCGGCGCGGCCAGCGGATTGGCATAGTTAATGTAGATGATCCGAACGGAGAGGTTTTTGCCCTGGCAATCAAAAATCCGGTCCGATACGGACTGAAGTCAGGTGACTTACGAGCTAAAGACGTAAAGCTTTTACCAACCACGAGCCAGTTTACGGCGACAGTCGGCAAAGATACATACAATGTCGCCGCTAATTTACCTGGCGGCTTCAATGTTTATAACTGTTTGGCGGCTATAGGCGTAGCGCGGGCTGCCGGGCTGGACAAGCAGCAAATCGAGCAAAGCGTAGCTAGCCTTAAAAGTGTTGAGGGGCGAATGAATAACATCGACGAAGGACAGGATTTCAGCGTTATCGTTGACTACGCGCCGACGCCGGATGGCTTCGAGCAGGTTTACGCTGCCGTTAAGCCGACAGTTAAAGGTAAGATTATCACCGTATTTGGCTCGGCCGGCAGGCGTGATACGCTAAAGCGCCCAATTCAGGGTGAAATTGCCGGCAGGGAATCGGATATTATTATCTTGACCGAAGAAGATGACCGGGACCAAGATGGAATGGAGATCATTCAGGAAATTGCCGCCGGTGCCGAGAAAGCCGGCAAAGTAAAAGACAAAAATATGTTTTTCATTCACAAGCGCGAAGATGCTGTGCAAAAAGCGATTGACCAGGCGCAAAAGGACGACTTGGTCTTGCTGCTCGGCAAGGGCGAGGAAACAGTGATTATTACCAATAAGCCCGGATTCAAACCGGCGCCGGGACATGTCTATAACGAAGCGACTGACGCCATCAAGCGGCCGTATAACGAAACAGATGCCGCTCGCGCGGCGCTCCGTAAACGCCTTAAGAAATCTTAATTATCGAGCGTTAGGGTGCTGCAGCGGATAGAGCCGCCGCCTTTTTTGAGTTCTGGCAGGTCGAGAGTGATGGTTTTAAGGCCATGGGCTTGCAGGGCAGATTGAAAATTCGGCGCGCCGCTGTTCATGACTACTGTTTCACCGGTTGAAACCAGGTTGAGAGCATGGGCTTGCAAGGCTTCCTGGCGTGAGACTTCTATCCTGTCCAGGGCATGATATGAACGCAGCAGCCTGCGGCTGTGGCGTTTAAAAACATCGGGACAGAATGCTATTAAACCTCTTTGTCCGTTAGTCGGAAATTTTAGAATGGCTAATGCCAGGTCGAGGTCGTAGGTGGGGCTGTCGGGCAGGCCGGTAAGCTTATTTTTTTTGGCGGGACCGAAGCCAAACCAGCGGGCCGGCTTGGTCTGCAGGCTGATAACTTCTCTGAAATTCAACATGTCTTTTAGGTATTGGTGGGCATCTAAAGTAGTGCGGTATGGTGATTGTGCGAACAAAATGTCGCCGCAGGGCAGGGCGTCGCCCTGGCCGCTGAAGCGGGCCACCTCAGGCGGTAGTGCTACGGGTTGCAAGCCGAGACTAGTGATGACTTCCAGGGCAAAGCGCTCTTCTGGCTTGCGTTTGTTTGGCAAGCGGGACGTGACAGCCTTGCCGCCGCGTACCAGCGCCCAGTTAGCGGTGTAAACGCCATCTTGGCAATCTGGCGGGGGCGATACTTTCTTCACTGCCACACCGCAACTTTCCAGCGCTTGTTTAATACGATTGTGCTCTTCTACAGCCTTTTGGATGTCCACAGGGACCTTGGCGTCCATGAGGTCATTAATGGCATCGTCATCACCGAAATACTCGGCGCCGGACATCAGTACAGTACTATTCATTAACTTGATTATACGCTTATGATAAGTGTGAGATCCGGGTTTAGTGAGTTTGTTTGGGTGAGGGGGGGGCGAGACATGAGTCTCAAGCCTTAAAAAAACAAATCACTAAACCCGGGGGACCGGATGATGCCTGCGCACTCGGCGATTGGTATGCCTGTGCTGCAACGCATCATCCGGAATTCCGGTTCCGACTGGTGAAGCTTTACTGCTGAAGTGGCCGGGGATTAACTATTGGCCGGAGACGGGACTGGTATAGTCCGAGTCTTGTCGTTGAGAAAGCCGGAGGCATTCTCTTTTTTCAGGGTGTTCTTCTGAGCGGCAGTGACTTGCTTGAGCTTGCGCCTAACCTCTCGGTTAACCGCGATAATCGCGTTGACTATCAGGCGGAAGACATCTTTTTCGAGATGCTCTCTCAGTCTGACAGCCCTGCTTGCCGAGTGCGAACCCTTAGGAGTGACGATAATCTCTCCCGACTGGTTGCGATGCGTGCGCTGGATGTTGGGTGCCTTTTGGACCTTTTCCAGTGCCTCATCCATCATCTCCGCGGTGATCTCGACACCCTTAGGCGCTCTTGGTGGACTAAATTTGAGGCGTCCGCCGTCCAGCTCCTTAGGGATGTTCGATCGGAAGCCCCTGAAAAAGAGTACTCCGTCTTTGGACTTCACCTTAGCTGACAAAATGTGCTACCTTTCACTCGTGTAGGAACAGGAATTCACATAATATACCAGGTTAGTTGTCAAAATGCAAGTTCTAAATGTTATTTTTTGATTAACAATGCTTGACAGTGAAATTAGCACTCTAGTATGATGAGTGCTAGCAGCAGGTGTTTATTGTGAGAAGGCATCTGTAAGATAGTTATCTAAATGGAGGTCTGATCCTTATGAGTAATCCTTTGCAGCCTTTAGGCGACTACGTTGTCGCTGTAGGCGAAGAAGCCGAAACTAAAACAGCCAGCGGTATTTATCTGCCCGAAAAGGCAACCGAGAAACCAAAAACCGCTAAGGTCGTGGCCGTAGGCCCGTCCACGCGACAGGTTAAAACCGGCGATCGGATTGTTTACAAGAGTTTTAGTACGACTGAAGTAAAAGTCGGCAGCAAAGAGTATATTTTAGTAAAAGAAGAAGACGTCCTAGCGACCGTTAAGTAGAAGGAGTTTTACGTTATGGCAAAGAAAGTTTTTTATGACGCCGACGCCCGGCAGCGCGTGCTAGCTGGCGCCGAGATTTTATACAACGCGGTTAAGACAACTATGGGCCCCAAGGGCCGCAACGTAGTTATTAGCAAAGGTTTTGGCGGGCCAACCGTAACCCATGACGGCGTGACAGTCGCTAAGGGTGTAGAGCTGGCCGACGTGGATGATGAGACACTGGGCCAAAAAGTTGGAGCCGAACTGATTAAGCAAGCCGCTTCTAAGATGAATGATGTTGCCGGGGACGGTACCACCACGGTAACGGTTTTGACTTACCACATCTTGAACGAAGCCAACAAGCTAATTGCCGCTGGGCACAACCCAATGCTGCTGCGCAGGGGCCTAGAAGCCGCTTCACAGGACGTTATTAAAAACCTGGGAGGCATGAGCGAAAATATCCAAGGCAAAAAAGGCCGCGTAGCTGAAGTGGCTACTATTTCGGCCGGCGATGCCGAGATTGGCAACCTGATAGCCGATGTCATAGATAAAGTCGGCAAAGACGGCGTAGTAACCGTTGAAGAAGGCCAAGGATTGGAGCTGGAAAGTGAAGTCGTGGAAGGTTTCACC
>CAYRVE010000076.1:0-3726 GCA_964427685.1 uncultured Candidatus Saccharibacteria bacterium
GACAGCGCCGCTGATTATTTCCGCATCAAAAAGAACTACCGCGGTAAGGGCGACAAGAAACAAAAGCCGCCACACCGAAGCCGCTAATGTTGACATATCGCCTATATCACATTAAAATGAGCAACTGTTATGAGTAACGTCGGCCAAAACTGGCACAAGGACAACAAGCATTTCCGCCGTGCACGCACAGCGGCCTTTGCTGATTTTGCCGGTCTGACCACCAAGGAGTACGCGTAGAAAACTCTTAGTCACCAAGCAAACGAGCAAGCCGCTGTCACGTCGACAGCGGTTTTTTAATGCTCGCAGGGGATAGCAATCATGGAAAAGTACAGCAAAACCACCGGTATTAATATTAATTTAGCACCTGAGATGAGTCTACGGGATGTTCGCGCGCAGCTTGATAACGGCATAAGTGTCATGCGGTCTGCGCACGTTGGTAACGCCCGGGCCTACAATCTAGCTGTCGCTCAGCTCGGAATCCCAATGTTGCTCGTTGACCACACTACTGTTAGCCAATTGCCGGACCAACCAGGCGATAAAAATTATCTGCCGGGCTCAGTCGTCACTCGCGAGACCATCGAACCGCTAGCCTTGAGCCGACTTGGCGGATTGGCTCTGCAGACAGAAGTGTACTGCCACACAAAAGAACAAAAACGTTATGTTGATGAACTGCACAAAGCCAGCTTGCAGGCAGCGTTTCCAGAAACAACAATACAAACTAATACTGAGTATGTTCGTAACCATGTGTGTGTTGCTGCCGATATAATCGCCGTCGCACTTCAGTCACGCCCTGATTTGTTTACAAGGGTGGTAGAACGTGATGGCACTATACGCCAAGATAGCAAAGCGGCACGTCTCATACCCGCGTATGGTATTTTGCAACTCAACGATTACCCCCGAACCGAGGCAGGTGTCTTGATACCAAACGAGGTGGATATTGTTATTAATTTCGCGATAGAAGCATTGGAATCCGGTCGGGACAGACAGGTTCACTTGTCCGGACCTGATATGCACCACTACATCAAGGATGGCCGTATGCAGACCGCTCTTGACGAGCTGTATACCACCGTGCGGTCCCGAACCAGCCTGGGCGGCCGGTTGCCCAGTGTACTGCAAGTTAGTTTGGTTCCATCCAGTAGTGCTTGTTTCGTGACCACGACCCAGCGTTCCGATATATTGCAGAAAGTTTTTGACGTCGTGAAAGCCAGGGATAGCCATGCGCGCCAAAAACAGGTCTTCTTTGGCACAGACGCCGCCAAAGACAAACAAGCACGGCGCCTTTTTCTTGAGCGTACTAAGCAGCAAAACCACGAACTGGCTCAAGAGTTGTATGCGGCTGTAGGGACGGCAGCCGAAGTGCTGGTGGAGCCAAAGCACGCGCCATTCCTTAGCCAGTACGATGTGCTGCTAGAGGGTGGTGTTGCCATGCCGTCTGAAAACCTGGAATACTCCATGGCCAAGTTAGCCGCGATTGGCAAGCAGTTGCGCAAAATAAAGGCCAAGCTATGAACCGTCAATTTACCATTGGAATTTTAGGCGGCATGGGGCCTCGCGCGACCGTCGAATTTGAACGACGACTGATTAAACGTTTTGAGGGTAGCGACCAAACAATCCCGCAGATCGTCACTATCAATGACGGCTCTATCCCAGACCGAACTAGATTTCTGCTTGGCGACGGCGCCGATCCGCTAGACCAACTAGCCGTTAACGCTGAGCGACTATTGAAGTTTGGCGCGACTATCATCTGCATGCCGTGTAACACAGCTCACGCCGATCGTATCTTAGGCAGATTGCAAGCGCAGCTAGCGTTGCCAATCATTGATATGCCTACCGCCTGCTTAGCGCAAGCTGCTGAGCGCGATTGCCAAAGCGTACTAATCCTAGGTACTGACGGCACGCGTTTCAGCAATGTGTTTGACAGCCGCGCCATTGATTTATACTGCGTCTACCCCAGCGCTAACGACCAACGCATCGTTAACCGGTTAATCCGGGCTATAAAATGTGGCGAGTTTATCAGCCCTGCCCAAGTCGGTCAATTTCAGCAGATCATTGATGAGGCCAGCACCGATGCCGCCATATTAGCCTGTACTGAGCTCAGCCTGCTCAAGGGTAGGTTGCCAGATAGCTATCACATAATTGACTCCCTCGATGCGCTCGCCCAAGATTGCTACGAACAAGCCGTTTTGGCTTATAATAATATGGTAGAGGAGTAATTATGCAATCTGACGAATATACCAACCAGGAGTTTTTCCTTGATGTCGGCGATGGGCACCAGCTATACGTCCAGGACTGGGGCATAAAAGATGCCAAGAGGCCAATCATTTTTCTGCACGGTGGTCCGGGCACGGGGCTAAAAGAAGCCTATAAAACGACTTTTGAGCCAACCTTGCAACGAGTCATATTCTTTGATCAGCGTGGCACCGGCAAAAGCCTGCCGTACGGTTCGTTGAAAAACAACACTACACATGATCTGGTTGAAGATATTGAGAAACTAGCCAAACATCTGAAACTGCCTAAATTCATCATTACTGGCGGGTCGTGGGGCTCGTGCCTGGCGTTGGCGTATGCAATCAAGTATCCTGATCTGGTAGAGGCGCTGGTTTTACGAGGCATTTTTACCGGCCGGAAATCAGAGATAGATTGGCTGGAGAAGGGCGGCTATCGCAACTTTTTCCCGGATGTATGGCAGGGATTCGTCGACGATACCCCAAAAGCCCACACCAAAGACCCGGCGGCCTACCATGTGCCTCGTATACTTGGCGATGACGAGAGCGCGGTAGCAACCTCCGCATATGCTCTCGGCAAAGTCGAAGGGGCGCTATTATCTCTTGATGACCGCTATACGCCGTCCGGCCAGGAAGAATACGACCCGACTTTCGTTAAGATTGAAAGTCACTATATGGCCAATAAGTGTTTCATGCCGGACAGCTACATCCTCGATAATGCCGGGAAAATCAACGCTCCCGTGTGGCTCATCCAAGGGCGCTACGATATGGTCTGCCCGCCCATCACAGCATACGAGCTTGACCAGCGCTTACCGGATTCCCATCTCATCTGGACAGTTGCCGGCCACTCCAATGACCGTGGCAATTACGATGTGAATCGCACTATCCTACTACAAATGGCGGGAGAATAGTTGTGCCCAGGCCGTTCGCGGTTTTTGATATTGATGGCACGATTATCCGCTGGCAGTTGTATCACGCCATCGCCGACGCCCTGGCCAAGACCGGACATATTGATGCTAAATTATTCGACCGGGCCAGGCATGCCCGCATGGAATGGAAAAAACGCGCCGGTGACGATGCCTTCAAAGATTACGAGCACACTCTGGTTAAAATTTACGATGAAGCTCTGACGACGCTGGCGGCCGATGATTTCATGGCTGCCGTGCGCCATGTGTTCGACGAATACAAAGAGCAGACCTACGCCTACACCCGCGACCTAATCCGCTCTCTGCAAAAGCAAGACTATCTGCTGTTCGCTATCTCGGCTTCGCAGGAAGAAGTGGTGGAAATGCTGGCTGAATATTACGGTTTTGACGCCTGGGCAGGGTCGGAATACCCGCGAAAAGGCAATAAGTTTACCGGCGAAAAGGTGCCGCTTAAACGCGACCTCAAAGTAAAAACTTTGCAAAAATTTGTCAATCGGTTCAGTGCGACTTACGATGGCAGTATAGCCGTTGGCGACAGCGACAGCGATATACCGATGCTGGAGGCCGTTGAACAG
>CAYRVE010000077.1:0-3679 GCA_964427685.1 uncultured Candidatus Saccharibacteria bacterium
GCTTTACGTATGGCTGACACAGAGACTATAACGTCTAAATCAACAACTCCGAATAACCACAAAAAAGGGCAATTGATTGCCGCTGTTCTGGTAATTATCGTAGTAATAGTAGGTGCACTACTGATAGCGCACCCGGGGCATATCGGCCAAAAAGTATACGCTGAAGCGGCCGGACACAAGGTATATAAAAAAGATATACAGAGCCTGCAAATTGTAAACGGCAAAAAGACGAGTGTTACCGAGCGCCAGGCGGCGACCGTACTGGCCGATAAATATTTGACTGAGGCGATGGCCAAGCAGCAGGGCGTGAAGGTGACGCAAGCCGATATCGTGGCGGCCTATGGGCCGAGTATAAACTCGCAAAAGAAAACCAACCCGTACGGCTACCAGAATTTAGTCAACCAACTCTATCTCACGAAGATGGATAACCACAACCTTGGCGTATATACGGGCAAATTGCTCGTCGCGAACTTTAGCCGCTATGTGCCATACCAGTCAGGGCTATTGCCCGAACAAGAAAAAGCGAGACCGCTGCTTGGTAATCCGACGGCCATTGCCCAGGATAAGCAGTACGCCAACACGTTCATTACCAATTTGTACAACCAGATAAAAGCCAAAAAGATTACGTTTGACCAGGCTATTCAGATGGAGCACAATGACCCCGTAGTGGGTGAAAATTCTTATTACTCGACGCAGCAGCATTCCGGATCATTTAATGGGCCGCTGAAAGATACCGGATTGTTGGCTGCCAGGTCTATTCGTAGCAAAATAACCAGCATGAAACCTGGTCAGCTCAGCCAACCGTTCGTAGTTCGGGTGTCGAATTCTTCGACCGACCGTAATAGCACCGCCGAATCATATTTCCTAGTTGTCCAGATGGACAAGGTTTCTGGCGGCGGTAGCAGCATGTCCTTCCAGCAAGAACTAGCACAGGCTAAACAACACTATGGGTATAAGGTCAATGTATAAGCTAGCTATCAAATTCCTGATATTAACTTTGGTGCTGACTGGCGCTTGTCTAATGTGGTCATCCAATGGCAAAGCCATGGCTGCTACTACCGGCTGCCCGAACGGCGACAGTGTGCCCGGGGACTGGGGTAACGATAGCGATGGGGAAGGTGCCGGCGTGATGTCGTCTCTTGTAATGAAGGCCCGCGACACGAGCGGCAACTTGCTGAACCCGCACTTTACCCTGCAGTCGCAGGCACCAGGCTGGGCAGACAACGCGCAGATATATCACTGGCCAATCGGCTCTGGCGGTAGTGTCAGCAACACCGATCAATGGCCGCAGCATGGTGACTTCCAGTTCGGCACCCATCTGAGCGGTGACGGCGGAGCCAGCTGTAATGGCTGGATAGCGCTGGGGCCGGGTATAGACGGCAATGTCGGCAACGGCTGGGTATTGAATTGTAAAAATCCAAGCGGTAATAATAATTATTTTTGGATTTCCCATGTAGATAACCCTGCAGGCCAGACCGGTACCTGGGAATTGCAGGATTCGGGCGGCAACTCCGTCGACAGTGACATAAATAGTGGCTCCAGTCCTCATATCCATTTCCCTGTGACTAATGGCGCCAATATGAGGTTCACACTTGTTTGGCACCCATCGACGCCGCCTCCACCACCGCGCGGTAGCTGTACCTTCTTGGAAGCGTCCAACAGCGGCAACTATTTTAACCAGAGCAAAAGAACGCACGTAATCATTAGCGGTACGAATCATGATGTTGATGAGAATATTCCCGGCGACGGCGGAGCCGGTACGACAAATAGCGCAACCTATACAAAAGACTATTATTATCAGCCCCAGCATAACTCGATTACGGTGACGGTGACGACGCAATATTACACTAATGGCGCCAGTCCGCACTGGCAGGACTTAGGCACCCAAGTAATACGAACTACTGGTGACCCCTGTTTTACGGCTCAATGTTCTATTGCGTACGTGGATGGTGACGGCCCAGGAGGTATTGTCTTAGCCGGACACACCATGCATATTCACGGTACGTACTATAATACTAGTCCCGATCCCGACGACCTGCCTATATGGAATCCGGCCTTAAGCGCTTCGGGCTCTCAGAATGGGGGCAACAACCATGTATATACCTTGTTCGGAGGACCAGCCTATAAGGGCTACCCATATGATTTTGATATGTATATGACGGCGCCTAATAACGTGACCCAGGATAACTTTAGCTTGACGCCAATATATTTTGATAGTGCCGCCATCGGTTCGGCGTGCAATGCCAGCGCCACAACTAGCCCAAGCGGATGTCCTGGCGTCTGCGTTTACCAGCAATTTAACTCGTCTTTGGCATCCTCTTCTATCCTCAAGCCGACCATAGAACACCCTTACCAAGGTGATGATTACGTTACATCCATTACGGTTAGGAACGACTCTAGCCATGCCGTGAACATTCCTACTAACAGCTCTTTTTACAAGCAGGCGGCCAGCGGCGCGAGATCGACGTATGCGTCCAACGGTGGGGGCACGTACGGATCGTCGCCGGGCTGTGCCACGACCAATACGTTAGCTGGCCATTACGATATACCAGACGGGTCCTATCAAGCAGGCGATGAATTTTGTGCGGCAATCCATGCCAACTACACGACCGGCTACGTAGGACCGGATAATAACGTTCTATACCCGGCCAATCCACAGGACTCTACAAGTTGTCCGCGTATTGCTAACGAGCCGTATTTCAAGGTCAACCATAGCGATATATCGGCGGGTGGCGACTTTGACAAGTGTACAACCAATGGCGGCACGCTGGCCGGCTATGCCGATATCAGCGATCCGTCCGGCGCGACCCGCGGCAGTACAACCCAGCTCAGCGCTTTGGCCTTGCTGAAAATAACTGGTGTGGCTAGTGCTAAAACATCGACCGATATCACCGGTTCGCCGACTAAACTGACTTTTGCTAACACCGGTGTTCAGGTAGATTCCAGTGGCAACGAAAGCCCCGTACTGGGCGGCCAACTTGGCGGCTGTCGCACACTGACCAACGAAACGGCTCCGGCTTCGGCCAAGAACCTTGCTGGCGGCTCCACTGGCGCCGTACCGGCAGCTGGCCCCGGCGCCTATACGCACACCGGCAACCTGACTATTAGTGGCGGCACACTCGGCACTAACCAAAACGTCTCAGTCTTTGTTACCGGCAATGTATACATCTCCAACGACATCACTTACGGTAATGGTTGGCAGGCTGGCACGGCACCGTCGTTCATCTTACATGCCACCGGCAACATCTACATCGCCCCGGGAGTTAAACAGTTGGCTGGAGTATATTTAGCCCAGTCTAATTCGGCTGGTGCCGGCGGCAAGATTTACACCTGTGCTGACCCAACCGGTTTTGCTCCGATGAGTGCCGGCAACTTGTATAACGGCTGCAAGAACCAGCTGGTAGTCTTTGGTAGCTTTGTGGCTGACCAGATTAACCTGATGCGTAGCTTTGGCTCGCTGCGCGACGAAATACCAAATCCCCCTGCGCCTACTGGTAACACGATTAATTTGATCTGGAGTTGTGGCGGCAGCGATTGTAACCCGAATCTTTCGGGCCTGCGCTGTATCCACACCAACGAACCAGCTGACCCGCATACCTGGGATGATAACCAGCTTTGCGTGCCAAACGCTGCTCCTATACATCTAGCCTGGACGCACTACCCGAATAACGCCTCGTAT
>CAYRVE010000078.1:0-3541 GCA_964427685.1 uncultured Candidatus Saccharibacteria bacterium
ATTTTCTCCGGCCAACGCACGGCGTTCCCGACCAATGCGGACTATTTTTTGGGACCCACCAACGTGGGGCCAGACCTCGGCCCTGGCAATAGCGTCGTTGCCCTGGTCTATGTAGGGGCGCTCAATCTCGGAGTCATCAAGAACGTTTGCAACTTCACTGACGGCACATTTACGACCGGCTGGGGATTGAACTTCAACACAAACAACACCGTGTTGTTATCAATCAATCCTGGGCAGGTATCTAGCGCGGTAGGTATCACGGCCGGATATCACGCGGTCGGAGTATCCAACAACGCCGGATCGTACACGATTTGCCTGGACGGTATAACAACGTCCAGCACACTCGCATATACAGCAGCGGGTGCGTCCGCGAGGTTCTCGATTGGCAATAACTTCATTGCGAATCACGCCGGATTTGCGCTGCTGCACCTGGTGTTTTTGAGCCGTGCCGCATCTAGCACCGCGGAACTTCAATCCTGGTGCTCGCAGTCGGGCGACAACCGATTCGTTTTGCCGTCTGCGCTCACATCGGACGCAAGTCTCAAGGCCGAGTTTCTCATGTCGAGGGATTACGCGGTACAGGGACAGGGCACGCTGTCAAACGCGCGCGGCAGCACGACCTACAGTCTATCTACGCAGGGCACGCCCACGGTCGCGGCCATTCAGGAGCAACTGAACCTTCTCGGCTCGGTCCCTGTCTCTGACAGCGCAACGGCCGTCCCTATCGTCCCGCCGAACGTGGTGCTGCGTCAGACGTTCGCGCGTCGATCCATGCGCGTTACCGCGCAGGCGGACGGCACGATTGGGGTGGACGTTTACGCGACCGGGCTCGCTTACGGCTCGTCGTTTGGAGCCACCGTGTCGGGCGTGCCAACCGCAACGTCGGCACCGATATACATCCAAGGCGTGAACACGGTTCGCGACTCCAATATAGGAGCCGGATCCAATCAGCTTGTCGACCTGGTAGACGGCGGCCAAGGTGGCTCGCTCAATTCGGGGCTTCCAGGTGTGAGCACGGGCGCGATAATGGTCCGCGGTGTTCGGACGCCAGTAGGCGGATTCGCCCCTGTGACGCCCACGCCACCGGCGAAGCGACTGGTCATTCTTGGTGACTCGATCACCGAAGGCTATTCGCTGGCCGACCAAAATAAGCAGTCGTGGCCGATGTTATTGCGCGCGGCCACATTCGCGACAGGCGGGATATCGTGCAGCTCGATATCCGGTAACGCGCTCTTCGATTGGAATACGACGAACCTCGCGTCGTTGCTTGTGCAGTTACTCAGTGACGTGCAGGGCGGTGGGCAGCAAATCCTTTGGCACGAGCTCATGGTCAACGATTGGGGGCGCCCGGCGCAGTCGAGCGCGAGCTTTGCGACGCAACTCGGAACGCTGTTCGATTCGCTGCACGCGAGCTTGCCGAACCTGAAAATCTATCTGCAAACCGCGACGACTTTGGTCGCGCCATCGAGTGAGGCGGATACAGGCAACGGAACACTAGGCGCGTATCGCACTGCCGCCGCTGCAGTCGTGACGGCACGATCCGGATGGTCGACACCTCCGTCGACCGTGGACGGAACGTCGTTCGTGACGCTTGTCAGTGGCACGGATTACTACACCGACGGCTTGCACCCGAACGCAAGCGGCCACGCCAAGATCGAAGCCGCGGTCAAGACCACGATCGGGTGGTGATGCCCCCCCTATCGCCGGCCCGGCTTCGTCGGCTGCTCGTCGGGCGGCAGCGTCGTGCCGGCCTGCTCCAGCGTCTCGAGGGCCGCGCAGATCGCCCTCTCAAGGTACGTGCGCGTCACGCGGTGGCCGCACACGGCGCACTCGCGTTCGATGGTCCCTGGCGCCCACATGCGCAGCAGACCGAGCAATTGGCGCATGGCGGCGTTGGGGTGCACGCACGTCCCTAGCACGCGCGCGCGTTCTGTGCTAGGACGCAGCTCGGAGGTCCACGATGAAGTTCACCGATTGGAAGCACTACGCCGCGACCGCATGTGCCGTGTTCGCCGCCGCCGCAGTTGCGTTCGCCCACGCAGAACCGTCAATGGCTGCGTACGCGAACGGAGTCGCGCAAGCGGTTCTGCTCGTCGGCGGAATGCTCGCCATGCAGGCCCCCTCGGTGAAATCGTGAGATCGGCCGTCGCTGCCGTTCTAGGCCTCGCGTTCGGCGTCTCGGCTGGGGCCGCTGGAATCGCCTGCTCGGGCATCTCGCAGGGTCAGGGCGTTGCCGTAGCCACTGCAGGAGTGGATCTCGCCGTCTGCGTGCTCTCACACTTCGGCGAGCCGGTTTCGCAGATCGTGAAGGACTGCGGGGCTGGTACCGCGCAGGACGTGGTCAGGATCATCGACGCGCACAAGGCTGCGATGACCCAGGAGCTGTACGGCGACGCTGGGCGCACGCCGTGAGATTCGTTCTCGTCGATCTGAGCCAGGGCGCGCGGACGACCAACGGCGAGTCCATGACTCCCGAGCTGCTGGCCCGAATCGCGAACGCTGCGAACGTGTTTCTGAATCGCGATTTCGGTACGCACTGGGGCGGAAACTTCTCCGTGCGGGCCGGGGCGGGTGCGAACGATCTGCAACCCGGCGAGGTCCCGTTCGCGCTGCTCCCCACGGTCCCCGCCCCGGGCGCCATCGCGTACCACGATTGGTCGAACACGGGGCCAACGCTCTGGGACGCGATCACGCTCTCGGATTCGATTCTCGGGCTCGGCAACAGCGTTTCCGTCGCGATCACGCACGAGCTCGCGGAATGCGCGGGCGACACTCCCTGCAATCTCTGGGCGGACGACGGGAGCGGGACCGAGCACGCGTATGAGCTCTGCGATTCGGTCGAGAGCAACTCGTATTCGCTGCTCGGTGTGGGCTGCTCCGATTTCGTGCTACCGGCGTTTTTCGAGCCTGGGTCGGTTGGCCCTTACAACTTTATGACCGCCGCGGGACTGGGGGGCTTGCCGCCGTCTGCGCCGTTCGCCACGGCTCCAGGTGGGTACCAGATCCTCCGCACGGCCGGCGAGGGCCGCCACAACGTCTCCGCGAGCTACATGACCGGCGACACGATGCGGTGGCAGGGTCGCGCTTCGAAACGTCAGCACGCGGCGTCCAGGGCGACGCGTCGGGGGCTCACGTGACCGGCGCGCAAGCGACCCGGCTACGCGAGGCGATCGCGACGTGGCGAGCCGTACGCCAGTTGCAGTCTGACAGTGTTCCCGCCTATTGGGAACCGCTCGAGCGCGCCGCCTTCGCCCACATGCGCGAGGTGGCGAGGGAAGTGCTGGCGCCCGACGGTATCCGCTTCGCCCCAGCGTCTCCCTCGAATGAGGAGCTCAAGTCTTTGGCGCGCAAGTGGGCCGGATGGTGGCCCCCCACAGACGGCAACGTGGCCATTATCGACGACGACGGGGAGCCATGAACATGCCCGACAGCCGGAGACTCGCGCGTGAGGCGTTCCCATGGGCCATCGCCCTGTTCCTCGTGGGCGCAATTCTTGGCGTGGCGTTCGCCATCCTGATCGAAGGCTGCGCATGGGATCGGA
>CAYRVE010000079.1:0-3523 GCA_964427685.1 uncultured Candidatus Saccharibacteria bacterium
GTTGGTGAGGATGGCCGGCGTGTAAAAGTAGCCCTTGCCGGCTGGGCGCTGGCCGCCGCTGATTAATTCGGCGCCTTGATCTATAGAATCTTGCACCTGTTTTTCAATATCTTGGACGGCTTGTTCGTTGACAAGCGGCCCGACTGTTGTCTCCGGCTTGGTCGGGTCGCCGACTACCTCTTGTTCTAGGGCGGCTTTTAGCTTGGCGGTAAATTCTTTAGCTACCGGTTCCTCGACAATGAAGCGTTTGGCCGAGATACAGCTCTGCCCAGCGTTGAACTGCAGGCGGGTGGCCACGGCGGTCTTGGCGGCGGCGTCAATATCGGCATCGGCTAGCACGATGAACGGGTCGCTGCCGCCCAGCTCCAGCACGGTTTTCTTGATCATCTCGCCGGCCGTCTTGGCAACCTGGCTGCCGGCGTACTCACTGCCGGTTAGGGTAACGGCTTTGACGCGGCTGTCGCGGATAATAGCGTCAACTTTGGCTGAGCCAATCTCCAGGTTGGCAAAAACATCAGCCGGAAAACCAGCCTCGTGGAAGACTTTCTCAATTGCCTGGCCGCTAAGCTGGACGTTAGAAGCATGCTTCAAAACGCCGACATTGCCGGCCATCAGTGCCGGCGCGGCAAAGCGGAAGACTTGCCAAAACGGAAAGTTCCAAGGCATGACGGCCAGCACCACACCGATTGGATCAAAGCGGGCATAGCTCTAACCAGCATCTGTTTTAATCGGTTCCGGCGCTAAAAATTTGGCGGTGTTGTCGGCGTAATAATCACAGGTCGCGGCGCACTTTTCGACTTCCGCCTCGGCGGCACTAATCGTCTTGCCCATTTCGCTGGTCATGATGGCCGCCAGTTCGGGCTTTTGCCGGCGCAAAACCTCAGCCGCTCGCTTCATAAGCTTGGTCCGTTCTTCAAACGAGGTCGTCCGCCATTGCTCAAAGGCAGCCGCGGCAGCCGCCAGCTTTTGATCAATCTGGCCGCTAGTTAATTCCTCAAACTCTTGGATTACTTCTTCGGTTGCCGGGTTGATTGAACGCAAAGCCATAATATCCCCCTACCCTTTATCCTGACCTTGTACGCGCTGCCGTAAATTTTCACCAATCAGCGTCGCGTTTTCGCTGTAATCAATTGGCAAGTCAATAATGTGAATGCCGCCAGCCAGGGCTTTATCCAGGGTTGGCCGAAAGTCCGCGGCCGCTGCTAGCCTATGACCGGTAGCGCCAAAACTCTCCGCCAGCTTGACGAAATCCGGATTGCCGAAACTAAGCCCGTAATCTGGCAGATCCATACTAGCCTGCTTCCACTTGATCATGCCGTAGCCATTATCATTGATTACAATAATCACCAGGTTCAATTTTAGCCGGATGGCCGTTTCCAGGTCGGCGATGTTCATCATCAGTCCGCCGTCGCCGGCCACCACCACGACCGGCTTGTCGGGATTAAGCAGTTTGGCGGCCACACCGGCGCCCAGGCCGGCGCCCATCGTTGCCAGCGCATTGTCCAGTAGAACGGTGTTTTGCTCGTAGGCCGGATAATTGCGGGCAATCCACAGTTTGAACATGCCGTTGTCCAGACTTAGGATGGCGTCGCGCGGCAATGCGCTTCGCAAATCCTTGACCATGCGTTGGGGTTTAACCGGGAAAGCGTCGCTATCGGCCCCCGCCAGCGTATCGTCTAGTTGTCTCTGCCGAAATTCTTGGAGTTCCGCAGACCGCCAATACTCCTTTGGCTCGATGCGTTCACTCAGCGCCCACAGCGCATTGGAAATATCGCCGATAACTTCCAGCGTTGGCTGGTAGACGACGTCCAGGTCGGCCGGGTAAAAATTAAGATGGGCGATTTTCTGGTCGCCGCGGGCAATCACTGGCGGCTTTTCGGTAATATCGTGCCCCAGCATAATTATCAAATCGGACGCCTCTAGCGCCTGGTGTACGAAGTCTCCGCTGGATAGCGCCGTGGTGCCGAGGTACAGATCGGAACTCTCATCGACCACGCCCTTGCCCATCTGGGTGCTGACGAACGGAATGCCGGTTTTATCGATAAAATTCTTGAGCTGTTTGCCAATGAGTTTGCGGTTGGCGCCAGCGGCGATAACAATCACCGGCTTGTCAGCGGCTTGCACCAACTCCAGCAACTGGTTAATAGATTTTTCATCTGGTACCGGGCGGCGCAGTTTCTGCCATGGGATTGGCGGTAAATCGCTCTGTTCCTCGGCGATATCTTCGGGTAGTTCCAGGTGGACGGCGCCCGGCCGTTCGCTCTCGGCGGTTCGCACGGCCTGGTAAACGGTGGTCGGTACGCGGTTGGCGCTGACGATAGTCTCGGCCGATTTGGTCAGCGGCCGCATCATACCAACTATGTCGAGGATCTGAAATTTACCTTGCTTGCTTTTCTTAATCGGTTTTTGGCCGGTGATTACTAAGAGCGGCATACCGCCCAGCTGGGCGTAGGCCACACCGGTTACCAGGTTGGTGGCGCCGGGTCCCAGCGTCGACAGTGCCACGCCGGTCCGGCCAGTCAACCGGCCGATAGTAGCGGCCATAAAAACGGCCGTTTGCTCGTCACGGGTGGTAACCAGCTCGATACTCGACTCGCGCAATGCTTCCACAAAAGCCAGGTTCTCCTCACCCGGCACGCCAAAGACATATCGCACGCCGGCGGCTTCCAACGAGGCCACGAATAACTGAGCTGCTTTCACGTATTTTTACCCTTTTTTATCTCTATCTACTTTACCACGACCGGCTATTTGGCGGCATTCTGGAAGCGTTGCTCCACGTCCGGCCAGTTAACGACACTCCACCAGGCTTTGATATAGTCCGGCCGTTTGTTTTTGTAGTCTAGATAATAGGCGTGCTCCCAGACATCCAGGCCGAGGATCGGATCGGGCTGATTAAGGTTGAGCGGATTATCCTGGTTGGGGCTGGTGATGATTGATAGGTCGGGTTGCAGCCAGGCCCAGCCAGAACCGAACACGCCAGTCGCTTTGGCGCTGAATTCATCAACGAATTTCTGGAAATCACCATATTTGTCTTTCAAAGCATTGGCTAGCTCGCCGCTGGGCTCGCCGCCGCCATCCGGCGACATGAACTTCCAGAACAGGCTGTGGTTATAATGCCCGCCGCCATTGTTGCGAATAACGGTGCGTACACTTTCCGGCAAGCCGTCAATGTCGCGCAGCAGCTCTTCCAGCGACTTGGCTTGCAGTTCCGGCGCCTTCTCTAAAGCACCGTTCAGCTTATCGACATAAGCCTGGTGGTGCTTGTCGTGGTGCAGTTCCATGATGTCCTTACTGATGTATTTCCCAAACGCGTCGTATGGATAATCCAGATCTGGCAGTGTGTACATATCACCCTCCTCCTTTTAACTTAACCTTATTATAGTATATGCGGTCAAAGCTAGGCCGCGATGGCCGCCTCAAAATGTTCCACGGCATAAGGCCGTCCTGGCCTGGGCGGCACGTCCACGACAATCTCCGGCAACGGCTTGTCTTGCCCTTCGCCGTAGCGTGTCCCGTGGTGCGT
>CAYRVE010000080.1:0-3506 GCA_964427685.1 uncultured Candidatus Saccharibacteria bacterium
TACGCTAACAACCAAAATGCCTACAGCAACTTTTTATACGCCATCGGCCGCAACGGCTTCCTGCTAGGTGACAATATCCCGAGTCTGGCTAATGAAAAAGGCCACTGTGCGCTAGGCCAGCGGTATGTGTTTGAGCTCATAGAAAACGGCCGCGACATTCAGCGCTATTGGGCTACGAGTTGCGGCAACGGCGTGCCCAGAACTTACAAAGGCAACTTAGGCGTAACACTGCAATTATTCCAATTGCAGGTGCCGGACTACTCGGCGTTGACCCAGAACATCCAGCTAAGCCAATAGTTTATACAATTCGGAAGGTTAGCCGCTTGTCTGTCTGGCAGCGGCGCTTTATATCCGGTGCGCGCAACCGCAATGTATTGGCTAATGCCGAGCTGGAAACGCTGATGATAATGTCTTTGTCGCGAACTTGTACGCCGACAGTCGTTTTAAACTCATCCTGAACGTACTTTTTGATACTAGCCATCTCCGGCGGCTCGTCAAAATCCTTATGCTTTAGGATACTATCCAGACTGTCCATACTATCAGTATAATGGATAGACTATGCCTGAGTTACCAGAAGTTGAGACGGTGCGGATCGGATTGGCTAAATTGTTGCCGGGCCGTGAGATCGCGGACGTGGATTTTGATTGGCCAAAATCGTTTCCGAACGCTCCAGCTGATGTTAAGAACTTTTTAGTGAGCACTAAAGTCACAGTGGTGAAACGCCGCGCCAAGGTGTTATTAATAGAATTATCTAGTAAATATTCACTGGTGGTCCACTTAAAGATGACCGGTCAACTGGTATTTAAATCGTCAACCGAGCGCTTTGGTGCGGGACATCCCAACGATTCGCTAGTTGGCAAGCTGCCGGATAAATCGACGCGCGTGACATTAACTTTTAATGATGGCAGCAAGTTATTTTTTAACGATCAACGCAAGTTTGGCTGGATGCGATTGATACCGACTGCCGAAGTTGTTAACCTGGATTTTTTCAAAAAAGTTGGACCGGAGCCGTTGGCTGCTGATTTTACTTGGCAGATAATGCGCGATCGCTTGTTACGCCGCCGGAATACTAATATAAAAGCCGCATTGCTGGACCAGACGGTGATTGCTGGTGTGGGCAACATTTACGCCGATGAAGCATTGTGGGGCGCCAAGCTCCACCCGTCGACGCTGGTGCGTGATATATCACCGGCCAAGTTTCACAAGCTGTATGATGAACTGGTGCATGTCTTGAAGCTATCGATTGAAAAGGGCGGTTCCAGCGACCGCAATTACGTTAACGCCGAGGGCAAAAAGGGCAGTTACATTAGCTTTGCCCGGGTCTTCCGCCGCGAGGGCCAGGCTTGTCCGCGCTGCGGCCGCACTATCGAAAAAATCCGTGTCGCTGGCCGCGGCACACACATCTGTCCGCACTGCCAAAGGCTGCCAAAATGATAATTACGCTGACCGGAGAAAACAGTTTTGGCTTGCAGAAAGACCTGGATAAGTTAACGGGCGAGTTCGTAAAACAGCATGGCGATTTGGCGCTGGAGCGGCTGGACGGCGAAGAGGCCGAGTTCGGACGATTGCAAGAAGCGATAACCAGCTTGCCGTTCTTGGTGAGCAAGAAATTAGTGGTTTTGCGGTCGCCGAGCACAAATAAGCAATTCGCCGAGCAGGCTGAACAATTATTGGAGCAGGTGCCAGAAACCAATGAGATAGTTTTGGTTGAGCCAAAGCTGGATAAGCGCACGGCATATTATAAGCTGCTTAAAAAACAGACGGATTTCCGAGAATTTCCGGAAGTAGACCAGTATGGATTGGCGCAGTGGCTGGCCGGAGAAGCTAAGCGCCAAGATGGTTCATTAAGCTCAACCGACGCCCGCTATTTGATAGAGCGGGTTGGTACTGACCAGCAATTATTGTCTAACGAACTGGATAAATTACTGCTTTATAGTTCAGAAGTTAATCACCGGACAATTGATTTACTCACTGAGCCGACGCCACAGAGTACTATCTTCCAATTGCTGGAAGCAGCCTTCGCCGGCAACCAAAAACGGACGCTGCAACTATACGCCGAGCAGCGAGCGCAAAAAATTGAACCTGCTCAAATCATAGCCATGTTGGCCTGGCAGCTGCACGTGCTAGCTATCGTCAAAGCCGCCGGCGACCGCTCGGCAGACAACATTGCCAAAGAGGCCAAGATAAACCCATTTGTAGTACGCAAGAGTCAGGGTATCGCCCGTGACCTCAGTTTAAGCGAGATAAAACAGTTAGTTAATGATTTGTTGAAAATTGACGTGGCTATGAAGCGAACTGCTATCGACGCCGACGAGGCTCTACAGCACTATCTGATGACGCTAGCCTAAATAACTATTTTTTAGCAGTAGTCTTTTTGGCGGCTGTTTTTTTAGCAGGGGCTTTTTTGGCGACCGGTTTTTTGGCAGCGGTTTTAGCGGCGGCTTTGCCGGGCTTAACGCCAGCGGCCTTGGCTTTGGCGGCGGCCTGCTTCTTCAGGCGGGCAGCTTTGTTCTTGTGAATAACGCCTTTCTTGGCGGCTGTATCCAACGTGCTTTGCGCGTCGCTTAGTGACTTGGCCGAAGGGCTTTTAGCGAAAAGCTTTAACGCGCTCTTGAAATTACGCCTAGTTTTACTGTTGCGTACACCAGCTTTCTTGGCGGTACGGACACGTTTTTTGGCGGACTGGATAATGGGCATATGGCGAGAAATCCTTACTACTTAACGATTATTGAATTATCGATGCTCAACTATACAGGGGTGAGCTAGATTTGTAAAGTGGTGGACAAGGGAAAGCGTTTATGGTAATCTGAAAACCAATAGTCTCCTTAAATAAAAATTCCCAAAAATTAAAAAATATAAAAAATCATGGACAGCGCCAAAACTCAGCTCGCCGACCGGCTAAAATCAGCCAATAACATCTTGGTGACAGTTAGTCGCGACCCTTCCGTTGACCAGTTGGCGGCCTGCCTAGGCCTAACATTGCTGCTCAACAAGCTCAACAAGCACTGCGTGGCAGTTTTTAGTGGTCAGGTACCGTCGACTATCGAGTTCTTGAAGCCTCAAGATACCCTGGAAAAGACCACCGATTCACTGCGCGACTTCATCATCGCGCTAGATAAAGACAAGGCCGACAAGCTGCGCTACAAAGTCGAAGATAATGTAGTTCGCATCTTCATCACCCCTTATAAAACGTCAATTAGCGAAGATGACCTAGCGTTCAGCCAGGGTGATTTTAATGTCGACGTAGTGGTGGCGTTGGGCGTTAAACAGCAGGAAGACCTGGACCAGGCTATCACGGCACACGGCCGAATCCTGCACGACGCCACTGTAGCCAGCTTTAATCTCTCACCGGACGCGGGTTTAGGCACAATCAACTGGCATGACCCGCAGGCCAGCAGTCTGAGCGAATTGGTGACCGACCTGGGCCAGCTGTTAGGAGAAAACATACTCGATAATCAGATAGCCACAGCCTTGCTGACCGGTATCGTCGCCGCGACCAATCGTTT
>CAYRVE010000081.1:0-3498 GCA_964427685.1 uncultured Candidatus Saccharibacteria bacterium
TGTACAGAGTCACAGAAGACGCTTTGCGGAAAAGTCTGATGCCAATTGGCGAAATGGAAAAGCCGGAAGTACGGAGGCTGGCCAAAAAGCTCAGCCTAGCCACGGCGGAGAAGAAAGACAGCCAAGGAATCTGTTTTGTCGGCAAGGTCGGCATTAAGGAATTTTTGCTGAACGAACTCGGTCCGCAAAAGCCTGGTCCCATCGTTGACCAAAACGGCAAGACTATCGGCCAGCATGATGGCGCGATTTTCTACACAATCGGCCAGCGCCATGGCCTGGACGTTGGCGGCGGCCTGCCATACTACGTTAGCCGCAAGGATATAAAAGCCAATACAGTTTATGTCACGACCAATTTGGACGACAAAGAATTGTGGGCGAAAGAAATAACATTGCAGGATCTACACTGGATTAACGACAAGCCAACCGATGGCAAAAAATACCACGCCCGGCTGCGCTACCGCGGCCCGCTCGTACCTTGCGAACTCGAACTCAAAGGCAAAAAGTTAATACTCAACGAAGAGCAGCGTGGCATTGCCTCTGGCCAATCCGCCGTATTATATGATAATGACCGAATCCTCGGCGGCGGCGTCATTGCCTAGCAGGTTTTTGGGCCTAACTCAATCAAGGTCGGCGAGTGCTGCACCAATCCACTCAAACTCCCCATTTAAGATTGGGACCTCATCTGGAAACTGCGCCGCCCAGACGGTCCGCTGGCGGCGAGTCAACTCTCCGGCGCGGTAGGCCGCTAAACGACGCCGATAGCCCAAGCGCTCCAGATGCTTGATTGGGCTATCAACCGACGGCGTAGTCTCAGCAAAGGAATGCTCTGTGACAAATTCTTCGAATTCTTCGGGTGACGGTAAATCAGTTGAAGCCGGCTCGCCAAAAACTTCTTCCAAGTAGCCGGTAGCTGTTTTTCCAAGGTGCCTAAGGAAATTAGGTTCGACTTCGGTGTCGTACGTTTCGCCGGCCACGAAAAGGCATTCAACCGCCACACTCATCAGCACATCTCTATTTTCTTTATCGCGATGTGGATAAACAGCTAAAGATAACGCCCAGCTATATTCATCTATAAATTTTTGTTTATCATCGCGGTCATCGCCTTCTACTGCTTGGCTCAGCAGGCCATTTGGGTGTTCACCGTTAGGGGATAGCCCGGCTCGTATCTCATCTACTCGGTTTTGTATCCCGTCGTCAAATACAGCTAAATTTTCTAAAAGATTTGATTCTAGTTGTTCCCTTTGTATTTCTGCCATTTTGACTCCTGCCGCAAAGCTGTCTCTTGCTTTACTCAAATTGTAGTATAACTTTGAGTTTGAGGCAACAAAGTCTTATTGTTATTTAGACAACTCGGCCTTCGTCCTTGATTACAAGTTCAGCATATCGCTGCCGGGATTGTTCTAGGCTTTCCGCGGCAAACACAGGGTCAATAGACTCAATCATTTGGTTGGCTACATGACCTAGATAAACTCTTTTTTCTATAGCTCTATTGCTGAAATACCCATGGGCTGTCGTCAGCTCATTTACTGCCTGTTTAGTGTGTCCAGGATCGCCAAATGTCTTTAGAGCTAATTTTAATATATAGAGGTTGACTGAATCCGTCCGCATACTCCTGTCTGCGACAGTAGCGCCAATAGCAAGTTCTGCAAGCGGTATAAAAGTATAATCAGCCGCGTGGCCGTGATATTCATTGTGCTTAAAACTGTTTCTAGAAATATGAACAATCGCCTCGCGGCAAGCCGTAGATGCGGCTTCAACCTCATCGGGTGATTCAAAAATTACAAGATGATGTGAATCTGACGTTTCTCTAAGATCCAATTATAACTCCTAGCGTCATGTATTAAAACATGCTCTTTATTTTTTTGCAAAGCGTTATGGTCGGAATTAATTGCCTCTGTTATGCACAGAGAGTTAATTTGATATACTTTTACAGATATGACAACGCAAGAAATTCGTAAAGCTTATCTGGACTTTTTCGTTAAGCGCGGGCACAAGGTGATTCCACGGGCTCAGCTAGTGCCTTATAACGATCCGACAACTTTGTTCACCGGCTCAGGCATGCAGCCATTAATCCCATACTTACTTGGCGAGCCGCACCCCGAAGGCGTCAAGCTGGTTAACTCGCAAACTTGTTTGCGCGCCCAAGATATCGAAGAGGTAGGCGACAATCGGCACACGACATTTTTTGAAATGTTAGGCAACTGGGGTTTTGGCGATTATTTCAAAGAAGAGCAAATTCGCTGGTTTTTCACCTTTTTGACGGAGACTGTTGGATTGGATCCGCACAAGCTATACATAAGTTGCTTTATCGGCAGTGAAAAGCACGGTATTCCTAAAGACACCTAGAGCGCCGAAATATGGCAGAAAGTTTTCGCCGAAAAGAAAATCGATGCCAAAATTGTCGACGTTGGCAGCCAAGCGGACGGCGACAAATCGGGCATGAATGGCGGCCGCGTATTCTTCTACGATGACGGTGAAAACTGGTGGAGTCGCGGCGGCGGCCTGGAGAAGACACCGGTTGGCGACCCTTGCGGACCGGACAGCGAGGTTTTTTACGACTTTGGCGAGGAACACCACGATTCCAGCTACGGCCAAGCGCACCCGGCTAGCGATTCCGGCCGTTTCATGGAGATCGGCAACCAGGTCTTTATGCAATACTTGCGGACTGAAAAGGGCTTTGAGCCGCTGGAAAAGAAGAACGTTGATTTTGGCGGCGGCCTAGAGCGTATCGCGGCCGCAGCTATTAATAGCCCTGATGTCTTTAAGATCAGCTTGCTGTGGCCAATCATAGAAAAGCTCGAAGAAATCTCCGGCAAGAATTACGACGCACACACCAACGCCATGCGGGTCATTGCCGACCATCTGCGAGCAGCGACATTCCTGGCAGTCGATGGCGTCAGCCCAAGTAACAAAGAGCAGGGTTATGTAATGCGCCGCCTACTGCGCCGGGCTATCCGCTACGCGTTCGAACTCGGTGTAGAACAAAACTTCATGGAACAAGTCATGCCGGTCATCGCTGATCTGTATCACGCCGACTTCCCAGAAGTAGCCGAAAACCGCGATAAAGTAATCGAAATTCTCGTAAAAGAAGAAAAAGTCTTCCGTCAAACCTTGCGCAAGGGGCTCAGAGAATTTAATAAACTTAGTGGCAAAGAATTGACCGGCGACATCATCTTCAAGCTGTACGATACCTACGGTTTCCCGGTCGAACTCAGCAAAGAAGAGGCATTCAAGCAGGACATTAATCTAGCAGGCAATGCCGATAAAGAGTTTGAGCATTTAATGGAAAAGCAAAGAAAACGTAGCCAAACTGCGTCCAAAGGCACTTTCAAAGGCGGCTTGGGTGGGCAGTCGATGATTCACAAAAAGTATCACACCGCCACGCACCTAATGTACCAAGCTTTGCGTGATGTCTTGGGCGATCACGTGGTCCAACGAGGCTCAAATATTACCGAAGAAAGATTACGTTTTGACTTCAGCCACGGCCAAAAAATGACA
>CAYRVE010000082.1:0-3492 GCA_964427685.1 uncultured Candidatus Saccharibacteria bacterium
AAGATTCGCTTACTGGATGCCGGCGCTGATGATTACCTGACCAAGCCTTTCAGCTTAGGCGAACTTAAAGCCCGTCTGCGGGTTCTTCAGCGAAGCGGCCATCGGCCGGGTGTAGAAACCGAGTTTTTGTCGGTCGGCGACCTGACGCTGGACCGGACCAAGCATCAAGTTCAGCGAGCTGGCCAGAACATAGTCCTAAGGCGCAAGGAATTTTCCCTGCTAGAGTGCTTAATGCTGCACTCCGGTACCGTAGTCAGCCGCGCTATTTTGGGCAACTATGCCTAGCAGGGCAGTGAAAAACCATGGACTAACACCATCGACGTCCACATTAAGCACTTGCGGGACAAGGTTGACCGGCCATTTGAACGGCCGCTTATCCAGACCGTTCACGGCCTTGGCTACAAGCTGGATGTCATAGATTTTACTAACCCCGAGCTGGGCTAAGCAATGGTTGAGTTAGCCGCCCACCTCCCAGTTATCCCGCGCTATTTTGGAGAGATGAGCGTTGAACGCTTACATGAATTGCAACGCTTCGCTGAAGTTGGACGAGTCAGCGCCAGTCTCATTCATGACATCAGCAGCCCTTTAACGGCAGCTATCTTGCATTTGGAACAAGAAGAACATAGCGGACTGTCCGGCATTAAGCATGCTCGGCGCAGTATTAAGATTTTGGAACGCTACCTGGAAGCGGCTCGGCGCCAAATCCGACAGGAAGACCGCGTCGCCAGCTTCCGCGTCAAGCATGAAATTAACCAGGTCAAGCGTATTATGCAGCCACTGGCCCGGCAACAGTACGTAAAATTACGTTTCGACGTGCGAGCGGATTGCAAATTAATCGGCGACCCGGTTAGATTCCAGCAGATTATGTCCAACCTGGTCACTAATGCCATGGAAGCCTACCGGGACCCTGCCAGCATGAGCGTCAAACCGCTAGTACGAGTCCTGGTCGCGGTTGACGGACAGTGGCTGGATATACGGGTCCAGGATTGGGGAGAGGGCATCAAGGCCGATCGGTTGCCTCACATATTTGAGCCTTTCTATACAACCAAACAGCCATCCGCTATAAGCGGTTCGGGGATTGGCTTGTCCACGGTTAAGCGTTACGTAGAAAATGATTTCAACGGCCGCATAAGCGCGATCAGCTCGCCAAACAGCGGCACTGAATTTCGCGTAAGGCTCAGGCTGTCCGCGAATAAGCAGCCAAAAAATTAACTAAATTAATCAGACTGATAGCATGAACCTAGGAGCAAGTTATCGAAAAATGTGAAATTATTAACAGCCGATTTGCCTGGCGATGGTATACTCTTACGGTATAAGAAAAATAGTGGAGGTTATTTGAGCCATTACATGCTACCCATGAAACAAAGCGATGATAAGCGCAGGTTAATAATCGGCGCGCCGCTTATGTTAATTGTGGTATTCTGTTTTGGATTCTTTTTGATGCATCCTGGCGGCGGCGTAAGCCACGCCGCCATATCTGATACATCCGACAGCAAAAGTGCTCCAGCGAAAGCAAATAATTCAGTGCCAGCCAGCCAGCCGCAAAACTTACCCGCCGCTGAGCCGGCGCAGGCGGCACCATCGTCACCCGCAGCCTCCAGCGAGTCAACCACATCTAAAGCTGACAATGACAATCAAGGCACGGATAATCACGGCACGAACAATAGCACAACAACCAGCAATAGTAGCGGCCAGGGAGGCATGATACAAACTGTCTTCAATGGCTTGCTGAACGGGCACTAGGCTTAGGTATGACTCGCGGAGTTTTTTAATTTCGTAAACATTTTATTATTTACTTACCTAAAGTAACTATGTATAATAAGAGCATGGATTCGCTAGAAACAGATTTAGAAAATTTGGAAAATGCCATGCGGCTGTTTTTTCAGACTATGAAGCGGCCACAACACTGGAGCCACGTCATGAGCCGGTCCGGCGTGTCTGTTGACCGCCCCTCGGCAATTATCCTGAAAACCTTGCTGGCCGACCAAGCCCACTGTCGCGTCCAAGACCTGGCCGACCGCTTGGGTATCGAAGCGCCTTCCGTGACCCGCAAGACCCAAGAGCTGGAACAAGCCGGTTATCTACGCCGCGTACCAGATGCCGACGACCGCCGGGCCATTGACCTGCACATCACCCACCGCGGTCGGCTGGTCGCCAAGCGCCTCTGGAAAGCC
The DNA here is from genome assembly GCA_964427685.1 of uncultured Candidatus Saccharibacteria bacterium. Classification (GTDB taxonomy): domain Bacteria; phylum Patescibacteriota; class Saccharimonadia; order Saccharimonadales; family UBA4665; genus JARIHC01. The sequence goes on from CAYRVE010000082.1 coordinate 2,175, forward strand.
CAACGCGAGATTATAGCCGAGGCCCTGGAACGCTGGGAACCCAGCGAGCGCCAACAACTAGTGAAATTATTCCAACGCTTCAGCGAAGACCTAGTGGTCGTTTCTGCTACCAAGCGCGGACAAATAAGGAACAGCGCTAACCGTGTCTGATATCCAGCAAGCCCCAGCCGGCCACCAACAGGTAGCCGGCGAGCGAAGCCATAGTGAAATTATGGTGATTATGAGCGCCTTGATGTTGGCTGTGTTGCTGGCGGCGCTCGACCAGACCATCGTGGCAACCGCTCTGCCGCGGATTGCCATTGACCTGCACGGCCTGAACAAGTTGTCGTGGGTCGCCACCGCTTACTTGTTGACTAGCGCCGTTTCGACGCCGCTGTATGGCAAAATAAGCGATCAGTTGGGCCGCAAGAAAATCTTCCAATTCGCCATCGTCATATTCTTGATTGGCTCGGCGCTCTGCGGTTTATCACAGAATATGAGCCAATTGATTTTCTTCCGAGCACTGCAAGGCATTGGCGCTGGCGGCTTGATATCCTTAGCGCTGGCGGTGGTCGGGGACGTCGTGCCACCGCGGCAGCGGGGCAGGTACCAGGGCTATTTTGGAGCTGTCTTCGGCCTGGCCAGCGTGGCCGGACCCCTGTTGGGCGGCTTCTTGACTGATTCCCTGTCGTGGCGCTGGATATTTTATGTCAACATACCGGTGGGCATCTTAGCGCTAATAGTTATTGCCACCCGACTGCACCTGCCTATTCATAAGCGCATGCACAAGGTTGATATCACTGGAGCAGGCCTGCTAACCGCCAGCGTCGTATCATTGCTTTTGGCGACTGTATGGGGCGGCACCACTTATGCATGGGGTTCGCCCACAATACTTGGCCTGCTGGGTGGCGGCGCCGTTTTAGCAATCGCTTTCGCGCTCTGGGAACGGCAAGCTACCGAACCAATCATTCCCCCTCGCCTCTTCCGTAATGATATCTTCACGGTATCAGTCATCTTATCCTTCCTGGCTGGCGTCACCATGTTCGCGGCTATCCTGTACATACCGGAGTATCAGCAAGTGGTGCGCGGCTATTCGCCGACTAAGTCAGGCTTGATGCTGGTGCCATTAGTTTTCGGTCTGCTGGTGACTTCGATTCTGTCAGGCCGCTTAATCTACAAATTCGGCCGCTACCGAATCTTTCCCATCCTAGGCACGGCTATTTTGACGCTCGGCCTGTGGCTATTCAGCCACCTGAGCCTGACTACTAGCATCACGACACTCGCTCTCTGGATGGTCGTTATCGGCGCAGGGCTGGGATTGTTCATGCAAGTCATGACA
>CAYRVE010000083.1:0-3458 GCA_964427685.1 uncultured Candidatus Saccharibacteria bacterium
CCGGACGATCCGCGCATTACGCCGCTTGGACGCTTTCTGCGCCGCACCAGCATGGACGAACTACCGCAGCTTATTAATGTTGTCCGCGGCGACCTAAGCCTAGTCGGTCCGCGCGCCCTCATCCCTCAAGAACTAGATCTTTACGCTAAGCGGCACGCTATTTTGAGTGTTAAATCAGGCATGACCGGGCTAGCGCAAGTATCCGGCCGGCGCAACATCAGTTTTGAAGAACGCCGCAAGCTGGACCTGTATTACGCCCAGAATTGGAGCTTGTGGGGCGACCTGGTAATACTTGTAAAAACCGTTTGGATCGTACTTTTTCACCAAGGAGCCGCTTGATGGCTAAAAAGTTAAAGGTAGCGATTGTTTGCGATTGGCTGGTCGGCATTGGTGGTGCCGAACGAGTGGTCCTGGAAATGCACAGGCTCTACCCTGACGCACCGATTTATACCTCACAATATGACCCGTCGGCCTTGGAGTTGTTTAAATTTAAGGGTATTGAGGATTTGGATATCCGTGCCAGTTGGCTGCAGAAACTGCCTAAAAGTCTTAAGAAATTCCTGCCGCTGCTCAGAGCCTGGACATTCAACCGGATGGATCTCAGCGAATACGATTTAATCCTGTCTTCCAGCGGTGCCGAGGCTAAAGACGTTAAGCGCAGGCCTGGCGCTATCCACATTTCCTATTGCCACTCGCCAACACATTATTACTGGGTTCGTCATGACGAGTATTTGGACAAACCGGGCTTCCCGCGCGGACTCAACTGGCTAGCACGGCTGGGGCTAAAATTGCTGGTCGGGCCGCTGAAGCGCTGGGACTTTAAAGCTGCTCAGAGGCCGGATTACATGCTTACCAACTCGACTCATACCCAGGCGATGATCAAGCGTTACTACAAACGGGATTCGATTGTCGTGCACCCGCCGGTGGAAACCGAGCGTTTTAAAATTACTGGTCAGTCGCCGCTGAGGCATGGATTTATTATTGCTGGCCGGCAATCTCCCTATAAGCGCTTCGACTTGGCGGTAGAAGCCTGCAACCAATTAAAAATACCGCTGATAGTCATTGGAGATGGGCCAGACCATAAACGTTTGGAGAAATTAGCTGGCCGCGGCGCCACTTTTTTAACGGAGCTAAATGACCACGATATAGTTGAGCATTTTCAGTCGGCGCTGGGCTTTATCATGCCCAACATGGACGATTTTGGCATTGTGGCGGTGGAAGCGATGGCCGCAGGCACACCAGTAATCGCCTACAAAGCCGGTGGAGCGTTGGATTACGTGGTGCCGGGCAAAACTGGCCTGTTTTTTGAGCAGCAAACTGTGAGCAGTCTGCGAAAAACGCTAGAAATCGCCATGGCCAAGAAGTTCGACAACGAAACTATTGCCGAACACGCCGCCCAATTCTCTGTTCCAAACTTCCGCAAGAATTTACAAGCCGCTATTGCCGATTGCCTCAAGCAGCAATCCTAAATAACTTTTATGATACCTTCGATGGCATATGCCGTGTCTTCCCAGTTCCTGACCGATATACTGTCAATGCCCATCTTGTACACCGCGTAGTCGTTGCCGCCCTCCACAATTTTATCGCCCAGGAATAGCACGTCATCATTTCGCCAGCCATGCATAACCAGCAGTTTTTCCATGCCGTAGGCTTTGTCGATTCCTGGCTTGGTGACATCAATTGACGTGGCGCCTGCGGCCCGGACTTCAAATTCCGGGATTTTAGGCGCAACTATTTTCCTAATGTGGTGTTTTTTGCTGCTGTCCGGATCCCACTCCTCCTTAATCCGCACGCCCTCTTCGCCTAGCTCGGCGACAATCTCCTGGCCCAAAATAGACAGGGTAATTTGGCTTTCGCGATCTTCGATAACCTTGCCATACGTTTTATCGGACTTGTGACCAGACTCAAGCAGGCCTTCTTCAAGAGCTTTAATAATCTTTTTCTTTTGTTCCTCTGTCAGGTCTTCAGCGTACTCCTCGCGCCAATCGCCAGAGGCAGCATCAAAACGATAATATCGAGTGCCGCTGGTCGGCATAAGATGTAGTTTTTTGAGCAATTCGGGTTTACTGGTAATTTGTGTCAGTACTTGCCTCTGGAAAAGCTCATACTTACCGCCGGAGATAATACAAACTTCGAAGTGTTCAAGCAGCTGATTTAACAGATCGGCCATGCGTTTTGGCAAGGTTGATTTGCTGGGGGCCAGCGTACCATCTAGGTCAAACGTTATAAGTTTCTTCACTATTTCTGATTATACCTTTTCGTCTATTTTAGGGCTACGGCCGGAACTGTTCCAGCGATTGAGGAACCAGCTGCTGGACCACTTTTTCTCTTCGCCGACGCCGAAGACAATCTCAATATTATGCTTCTTGCATGTTTCCCATTCTGGCAAGCTGGCTTTGTCTACGCGGTCGCCGCCTTTGGTGAAAACATCTGGCTTAATAGCTTCTAAAGCCCTGGACACGGTTTGGTCATTGTCTATTTCAAATGGGATAACGTAATCTACGCCGGCAATACCGCTAACAATTAGGCAGCGGGTCTGCAAATCCTGGAAAGGCCGGCCTTTTTTGGCGGACAGGAAAGCGTCGCCATTGACGATCACGACCAGTGTATCGCCATACTTTTTACTTTGGATGATACAGCTAATATGACCCGGGTGGATGGGGTCAAAACCGCCACTGGTAGCCACAACTTTGCCTAGTTTGGGCCGCAGCTCATCAAATTCGTCAAAGGACACGATTTTCGCACCCCATTCTGGTTTATTCACTGCCAAATTATAGCAAACAGACACATAAACAGGTTTTTCAACCACAGGATAACCAGTTATAATGGTTCAGCATATGACAAAAATTCTCGTTACTGGCGGCGCGGGCTTTATAGGCTCAAACTTTGTTCATTATCTGCGCAAGAACTATCCCGATTACCAAATAGTAGTGGTAGACAAATTAAACCAGCAAGGCAATATCGAAAACCTTGCCGCCGTTAAGGATGAGATTGAGTTCCATAAGTTCGACTTGGTAGAAGAGTCCAAATTAGTGCCAATCTTTGAAAAAGGCATCGACTACGTGGCTCATTTCGCGGCCGAGACTAACGTTGACCGTTCGATTGAAGATCCGGACAATTTCGTAAACAGTAATGTGCTGGCCACAAATATACTGTTGAGATTAAGCCGCGACCATGGGGTTAAACGCTTTCATCACGTTTCAACCGACGAGGTCTTTGGCAGCCTGGATCTTGATTCACACGACAAATTTAACGAAGAGACGCCTTATGATCCGCGCAGTCCATACTCGGCTACTAAAGCCGGCAGCGACCATCTAGTGCGATCTTATTTTCATACCTATGGCCTTGATGTCACTATCAGCAACTGTTCTAATAACTACGGCCCGTACCAGGTTCCTGAAAACATCATACCGGTCTTCGCATTGATGGCGATGAACGACAAACCGGTGAAGGCGCTG
>CAYRVE010000084.1:0-3408 GCA_964427685.1 uncultured Candidatus Saccharibacteria bacterium
TTTCGTGTGAGATAAATGGCGCGAGGATAGTATCAATCAATGCTATCGTAGACAAGCCAAATATACCGACGAGCAGGTAGTTTAAGACTATTGCGCGTTCGGCCTGGTTAGAGTCTTTGGGAATCGGCTTTATAAACCGATTGTAAAATGTACGTGTCATGAGTAAGGGTATTAAATTGAGCCGGACAACTCTCGTTTGATTGCGGCTGCCCGGCTCTTCAGTTATTTACAACGACTGCTAGGACCAGGGAGTCGTTGTCGCAGCTTGTTGCAAAAGCGCGTCTTCTACTGCCGCGCTATCGCGCGCGCTTGCATCGGTCAAAATGCTTGTTACGATATCTTTCATGCCCACCTCCTTTCTCCTCGCTTTAATGTGCGGGCTATGCCTTATCACTGATAGTATAGCCTAAACCGTAAGCTGTTTTGATGAGTTTATGTCCGTACGGGCGGTCAATTTGGTCGCGCAGGCGTTTAATATGAACGTTGACTGTGCCATCCCAAGACGAGCAATTCGGTTCCCATACGTTGTCCATAATCATGGCTCGGGTAACAATTTTATCCCTGTTGCGCATCAAATATTCCAAAATTCCGAATTCTTTGCGCCGAAGTTTGATGAGCTTACCGGAACGCTCTACTCGGCCACTCATGGGATCAAGCGTTAAATTGCCGACTTTTAGAAGATAGAGGTTCTGACGGTCACTGTCTGTGTTGGTCCGACGCAGTAGAGCGAATAAGCGGGCGCGCAGTTCAGCCATCGTAAAGGGCTTGGTAAGGTAATCATCGGCGCCGGCTTCAAATAGAGCGACCTTCGTACCGCTGTCCTTAGTCCCTGATAAAACCAGCACCGGGACTTGTATGTCAGCTCGTCTCAGCTGGGAGCAGACGTCCAGTCCAGACATATCCGGCAGTCCGAGATCCAGTATGATGGCATCGTATTGCTTCCGTGCAGCAAGCACTAGACCGTCTTTGCCACAGGTGGCGTTATCGATTTTTGAATCAGCCTCGAAGAAGTAGCTGAGGCTCTCAATCAGTTCGGTATTGTCTTCGATGCACAGTAGTTTCATGGTCGCGGGACTCCTGTCTCTAATTTAACAACTAAATTATTAAATCTTTATTAAATAGTTATGCACATGCGCCGCGGCTGAATAGACGGGCGGCAGCGTGGTCGGCTTCGGCTTTCAAGGCCTCGACATCTGTAATTGCCACGTAGCCCTTAACATTTCTGATAATACCCTTGCGGGTTAGCCGGCTCATTTCCCGACTGGCGGTTTCTCTGGTCATGTTGCTGGAACGGGCAATGTACTCATTAGGCACACGAATATTAAATATTACTTTATTGGCTTTACGCTCGCCAAAGTTGTCCGCCAGAGTAATCAACCTGAAGGCAACCCGTTCGCGGGCACTGCGGTAGTGCAGATTGTCTATTTCATTTTCTAGTCGCAAAAAGTGCGTGGCTAGCATATGTGATACGGACCGTGAGATTTCGTTATCTTCGGCAACGCTGCGCGTAAAGGCCTCTTTTGGCGTTCGTAGCACAACCGTCGTCTCCAGGGCGCCAAAGGTTACATCTCTCATCGATTCAGTGAGTGCCCAGGACAGCGGGAATATGTCGCCAGAGCCAAAGCTCGTAATAATGTTGGGCTCGCCATCACTGCATAAAGAATAGGCTTTGACCCAGCCGCTTGTAATAAGATAGACCCCCGACGGCGTGTCACCAGCCCGTAAGATAGTATCGCCACGGTTGTATAAAAGTTTGCGGCTGTTTTCGAACAAGCGCGTTAACGGATTGCTGGAGTGGTCCATAAGTTTCCAAGTGAAGTTGCCTACTTCCAGCATAAACGACGATTATTACATTGTCGTTAAATCAGCGTGATATATGATTAAAATCACTATTTTTGCCCAAGCTTGTTTTTAGCGGCCGGGCTTTTATTCTGCTTTGGTCTTCTGGTCAGATTCTTTTGAGTCTTGCTTGTTATTTTGTTTTTCAGCTTCAGGTTTGCCTTCGGACTTGTCTGCTGTCTTTTTACCTTCAGTTGCCTCGCCTTCAGCTTCGGCGCCCTCTTCGCCCTCGGCTTCTTCGCCCTCTTCGCCCTCGGCTGGAGCCTCTTCTTCCTCGGCGTCACCGGCAGCAGCTTCGTTGGCGGCCGCAATAGCGCTTGGTTCGTAGACTGTAGCTATAGAGTGCTCGGCCTCGGTTTCAAGCTCAACACCCTCCGGCGCGGTTAAGTCGGCTACCGTTACGTGATCGCCAATTTCAACCAGTTTCTCGGCGTCGTATTCTAAGAAGTCCGGTAAAGCGCTAGGTATGGATTTTACTTGGACTGTTTCTAGCTGAGTTAGCACTATGAGGCCGTTGCGCTCCGCTGGACTGGACTCGTTGCCCTCGTCATAATGCGGCCGCACCGGTATTTCGGCTTCAACTTTTTGGTTCTTGTCGACAGCGTTAAACACGACGTGAGTCAACAGGTGTTTCTTGGGGTCGAACTCAGCCGTCTTGATAAGCGCCGTGTAGGTCTGGTCGCCGGCTTTGAGCTCCACGGGATGGTGTTTGCCGGCCTGCTGCCAGACTTTAAGCAATGCCAGGGAATCAGCCTGTACTACGACTGATGGCTTACCGTGGTCGTGGATTACGGCCGGAATAAAGCCGTCGCGGCGCAAATGCTTTACCGCTTTGCCGGTCACTTCGCGCGGTTCCAGAGTCAAACTAATACTATCTTGTGACATGAACTACTTAAATCTCCTTGTTCTTGTCTACTATTATACCAGATAAGGCTGGACGGCTCACCCCCAAACCGCTAAGCTTGAGTAAGATGTTCGATGTATCACATATAATCCAAGCTGGCGGCCTGTTGCTGATAGCAGGTATTATCTTCGCTGAATCCGGTATGTTTGTCGGTTTCTTCTTCCCCGGCGATACCCTGCTTTTAACCGCCGGTGTGTTCGCTGCCCAAGGTAAATTATCTCTCGCTAGCGTTATTTTAGTGGTCGCCTTGGCGGCCATTGCCGGCGATAACGTCGGTTATCATATAGGTAAGCGCTACGGCCGGCAGTTGTTCCGCAAGCCAGACGGCCTGATTTTCCGCCAAGAGTACGTTCAGCGCGCCGAGCGTTTTTACGAGCGCTTTGGCAGCCGCACCATGTTAATCGCCCACTTCGTGCCAGTAGTACGTACCTTTGTGCCGCCAGTGGCTGGTGTAGCCAAGATGGATTACCCGAAGTTCGTGATATTCGACGCTATCGGAGATACAGCTTGGGCTATTATCGTAACGCTAATCGGCTATTGGTTCGGTACTAAGATTCCCAACTTAGACCATTACATCGTACTGGCCGTCGTAGCAGTAGTTTTCATCACCCTCGGCCCAACCGTTTATCATGTAGTTAAAGCTCTTCTGGAAAAGCGGCGGTCCT
>CAYRVE010000085.1:0-3400 GCA_964427685.1 uncultured Candidatus Saccharibacteria bacterium
CACTGCACCGCCTCAGTATCCAGGCTTTCCAACCTCGTCTGATTGAAGGCCGGGCAATTCAACTGCATCCGCTGGTTTGTAAGGGCTTTAACGCCGACTTTGACGGCGACCAGATGGCCGTTCACCTGCCGCTAAGCGTAAAAGCTCAAGATGAAGCCCGCAACATCATGGCCGCTAACCGCAACTTGCTAAAACCGGCCGACGGTTCGCCGATCTTGCACATCGAGCAGGATATCGTGCTGGGCTGTTACTACTTAACTTACGAACCACCGCAATCAGACAAGGCCAAGGCTAATACTAAAGCCCGCGCTTGCGCTGATATGAACGAAGCCCTGATGGCGTTTGACGCTGGTCAGCTAACCTTACAGAGTCTGGTTCGGCTGCCATTCCGCGGCGAAATTCGCCAAACTACCCTTGGCCGCCTGCTCTTTAACGAGATTCTCCCGGAAGATTTCCCACTGCGTGACGAAACTATGACTAAGAAGCGTTTGCAGCAAGTGATGGCCGACGTCTACGCCCGTTATGGCCAGGAACAGACCGCCGAAATCGCCGATGACCTGAAAGACCTAGGCTTTCACTATGCCACCCTTTCAGGGCTGAGCATTGGCATGAGCGACTTTAAACCGATTGAAGGTATGGGTGGACTGCTTGACGCCGGCGAAGACCGGGCCACGGCCATTTCCCGCCAGTACGAAGAAGGTTTCATTACCGATGACGAACGGCATCGTCTTACTGTCGACAACTGGACCAAGGTAGAAACCAGAGTCCAAGACTTGCTATCCGAGCAGATGGTCGGCCAGGACTCCTCAATGGCCATTGCCATTAACTCTGGTGCTCGCGGCAACATTTCCCAGTTGAACAACGCTGTCGGTATGCTTGGCGTCTTGCAAGACGCTGGCGGCAATGTCATCGAACTGCCTATTAAATCGGGCTACATCGTAGGCTTAAGCCCGCTGGAGTACTTCACCGGTACCCGCGGTACCCGCAAGGCGTTGATTGACATCGCCCTCAAAACTGCTGACGCCGGTTACTTAACTCGTCGCCTGGTAGATGTCTCCCAAGACGTCTTTACCGTGGAAGATGACAGTAGCGATCCTGGTTTCGCCATGTTGCGCGCAGACTCCGAAGAAATCGGCGCCAGCTATGGTTCACGCCTAGTTGGCCGTTTCGCCGCCGAAACCGTCAAAGGCTACCTAAAGAAAGGCCAGCTGATTACGCCGGAAATTGCCGCTCAAATTGAAGCCGACGACAAAATCGACGGCCTTAAGATTATGTCAGTCCTCAGCTGCGGCAATGTCCGCGGCGTGGCTCGCAAGTCTTACGGCTTGGATCCGGCCACTGGCGAACTGGTAGCCGAGCATCACCCGACCGGTGTTATTGCCGCTCAGAGTATCGGCGAGCTTGGCACCCAGTTAAGCCTGGACTCTAAGCACCGTTCCGGCAGTGTGGTGGCCGATGACGCCGCCCAGGGCCTGTCCCGCGTGGAAGAGCTTTTTGAAGTCCGCACACCGAAGGGCCAAGCCTACCTGACAGAAATTACCGGTACGGCCAGCGCTTGGGAAGAGACCGACCACTATGTAGTCCAAGTTGCTGCCGATGCCGAGGAAAAAGTCACCCTCAACCTAGGCGAGCGCAAAGCACAGATCGCTAACGGTTCTGATGTAGCTGCCGGCGACGTAGTAGCCGCCCTGGAAGACGCTTCCGAACCGCTAACCGCGCCAATGGCTGGCAAAGCCCGCGTCACCAATAAGGCTATTGTCATTACGCCGACCAAACAAAGCGTCGTGCGCTACGAAATCCCCGGCTTTAAACAGTTGCAAGTTAAGGACGGCGATAAAGTCGTTAGCGGCCAGCGCCTAACCAACGGTTCTATCAACTTGCAAGACCTAATGCGCCTGCAAGGCGTCGAAGCCACCCAGCGCTACATCATGAACGAGATCCTCAAGATTTTTGCCGGGCAGGGACAAAACGTGGCCGACAAGCACCTGGAGATTATCGTTCGCCAGATGTTCAGCCGCGTACAGATAGAAGACGCCGGCGACAGTGAATTCGTTACCGGTGATATTGTCAGCAAACTGGCTGTCGTAGAAGCCAATGAGGCATTGGTAGCTGCCAAGAAGAAGCCAGCTAAACCGGTCCAGCTATTGTTGGGCATTACCAAGGCCAGTCTGAGTACTGATTCGTTCCTCAGTGCCGCATCCTTCCAAGACACTACCCGCGTCCTGATTGCCGCCGCCACCAGCGGTAAAGTCGATAAGCTCTACGGACTGAAAGAGAACGTCATCCTGGGCCGCAAGATCCCAGTTGGTACCGGCGCGGGGGACGATGATGAAGACGCCGACCAGGCTGCCCAAGCCGAAGCCGACCAAATCATTGGCATCAAGCCTAGAACTGCCAATAAAGATGCAGCTTAAGGCTGTTGTAAACCAGTCTGTCATCTGTTACAATAGAGGAAACGAACAATAACGTTTAATCAGTTAAGCAATCCGAGCCAGGGAGATTGGCATAGTCCCCGCCGCGGTAGATTGCATTCACTAAGGAGAACCAGTGCCGACCATTAACCAATTAGTTCGCAAGCCGCGTTCCAAGTCGTCGACTAAGAGTAAGTCGCCGGCCTTGCAGCGCGTCACTAACAACTTAAAGACCAAGAACTATGAGAAGCCCGCGCCGTTCAAGCGCGGTGTCTGCGTGCGTGTTACTACCAAAACGCCTAAGAAGCCGAACTCGGCTCTGCGCAAGGTAGCCCGCGTCCGCCTTAGCAACGGCCACGAAGTCTGGGCCTACATCGGCGGCGAAGGCCACAACTTGCAGGAACACGCCGTAGTGCTGGTCCGCGGCGGCCGCGTTAAGGATCTCCCCGGCGTGCGTTACCACATCGTCCGCGGTAGCTTGGACTTGCAGGGCGTCTCTGACCGCAAACAGGGCCGCAGTAAATACGGCACCAAGAAAGGCGCCAAATAATGCCCCGTAAGAAGACTAAATCACTAATCCGTGACATCCAGCCGGACCGTATCTATCAGAATGTCCAGGTTCAGCGCCTAATCAACCGCGTGATGCTCAACGGCAAGAAGCAGTTGGCCGAGCGCCTAGTCTACGGCGGTATGGAAAAAGCCGCTAAGAAGCTCAAGGTCGACAACCCGCTTGACGTTTTCGAGCAAGCTTACAAGAACGTTCAGCCGAACCTGGAGACTCGCTCCCGACGGGTTGGCGGTGCTAATTACCAGATACCGTTTGAAGTTAAAGGCCAGCGCCAGCAGCACCTGACCACCATGTGGTTCGTAGCGGCCTGCCGTGCCCGCAAAGGCATGAGCATGCAGGATCGTATCGCCGCCGAACTGGTCGACGCCTACAACAGCCAAGGCTCTGCCGTTAAGAAGCGGGAAGACAGCCATAAGATGGC
>CAYRVE010000086.1:0-3397 GCA_964427685.1 uncultured Candidatus Saccharibacteria bacterium
TATATATCAATAGAAATGCTCATCTAGTACCCAATCAAGAAAGAATGGAAGTCTAGGATTTCTTAGATCCAAATTTAGCCTATCTGCGCTTACGGTATAGTCTTCCCAGAACACTGTATGAAGAGTAACACTTGGTATTTATTTTGGAAAATAGCTAACGCACGGGATCTCTGATAAGATCTGTGCTCATGAAGTATGCCCAAAGACTTGATTTGATCAAAGACCTTAGATTTGATGAAGAAACATTTATCTACACAGATGGCGAGCTGGAGTTATATGTATTCCGTCCCTCTGAACTCAGCAAGCGATTCGAAAATTATGATGCTAAGAAGAATTTCCAAATATGGCTTCGTGATGGCGAACGAAGGTTTCGTCCAAATCATCTACGTGTTTTCATAGATTTATACTTGAGGGTGCGTAGTCGACCTGATCTAAAAAATAAGTTGGCGATTGCTTTTGACGGAATTTTTTATGGCGAAGATCCCGATGATCTTGTCAAAGTGTTTGAAGATGAAACTTTTGACCATTATCTGAATTCTTTACACATCACCATGTGCCTATCACAGCTATTCCTTATCGAGCAGGCCTACGGCTACCACCGAGAGAGTAAGTATAACCCTAGAACTCTATTTTATCAGGGCTGGATAAGACAAGTAATAGGCAGCGACAAGGAAATCGATAATCTAATTATGAGTATCTCAAGAGGTCAACCGCCAGCAGTACGCTACACATCAGGTGACGATCAAAATCATAAAAAATACGAGGGTCGACCTAAGGCACTTTGGTGGCTATGCGATTAACTCTTTTGATCCTTAAATCTCTTTACTGACAAGTCTAGATATTCTTTTTCAAGATCTATACCAACAAACTTACGGCCGTGTTTAGCTGCTACTAAACCGGTAGTTGAGCTACCAGTAAAAGGGTCTAGTATTAAATCTCCCTTTTTAGATGAGGCTAACACTACACGTTCTAGTAGAGCCATGGGTTTTTGTGTGGGATGTTTGCCGAATTTCTTTTCTTCACGTTTTGGCGTGCCGATAGCCCAGACGCTACGCATCTGCTTACCGTCATTCTTAATGAGATCTTTCTCGTGCCATTTGCCATTCTTCATATCTTGATAGTTGAAGGTATGCTTGCCTTTTGGATCTTTGCGGGCCCAGATCAGTGTTTCATGGCTGGCAGTAAAGTATCGCCCGCTCAAGTTTGGCGAAGCATTCGGTTTGAACCAAGTTATATCGTTCAGCACCTTGTAGCCTATGAGTTGCAGAGCATAGCCACACTGGTAAATTGAATGGTATGTGCCACTTACCCAGATTGTTCCATTCGGCTTTAGCACACGATAGCACTGCTTGATCCAACTAACATGAAACTCTAAATCCTCATCTACGCCCTTGCTTTGATCCCACTTACCTTTATTAACGCTGACTCGCTTGCCAGCGTGAACTGTAAAGCCACCGTTCGATAAGTTGTATGGTGGATCTGCGAAAATAACGTCAATGCTATTTGCTGGCAACTTTTTTAGGAACTCAATCGAATCATCGAGGTAAAGCACAAAATTATCCGCCTTGAAGTAAGGCTTCTTAGCTACTTTTTTTGCAGCTATTTTAGTTTTCTCGGCTGTTTTAATACCCTCGGCCATAATGCTTATATTCTAGCAACTTTTCTCGATCTCGCCTAAATCATTGCCCTGCTTAATTAAATTACTTAATGCTGAAAGCTACGAATCGGTTTTTAGCGCTTAGCCCTGAACAAAAGTCAGCGCATGTCCGACTCGGCCGGCGCGGCCGGCGCGGCCGATGCGGTGCACGTAATCCTGGTAGGACTGCGGCTGGGAGTAGTTTATGACATGGGTGATGTCGGAAACGTCGATGCCGCGGGCCGCCACATCGGTAGCTACCAGGATGTTGGTCTTGCTTTTCTTAAAGCCTTCTAGCGCGCGTTGGCGCTGACCCTGGGTTTTGCCGCCGTGTATGGCGTCGGTCGGAAAGCCGCGGGCGACCAGCTCTTTGGATAGGCGCTCCACACTGCGCCGAGTTTCGTCAAACACAATCACCTTAGAGACCTCTTGTTTGATCAGGATGTCATGGAGTTTGTCCATTTTATCGTGCGTGCCGCTGTAGCGGACAACGTCTTGGTTGACGTGGTCGCTGCTATAGCCGTTGCTCTTAACAGAAACCGTCTGCGGGTCTTTGGAAAAGGTGCGGATTAAGCCCTGTACACGCGGGTCCATAGTTGCTGAAAAGAAGAAGGATTGGCGGACCGGTGCCAGGCCTTTTAGGATAAAGCTGACGTCTGGCAAAAAGCCCATGTCCAGCATGCGGTCGACTTCGTCCAGTACCACCATGTTGAACTGGCTAATCTTCAGAGTACCGCGTTCAATGTGGTCTTTGATGCGTCCCGGTGTGCCAATAACAATTCGCGGGTTGGCTCGCAGGCCGCGCAGCTGGCCGCCCATGCCGGCGCCGCCAATTAGCAGGGCGCCGCTAAAGTTGCTATTGCGGCCGATACTGCGGCATTCCTGCTCAATTTGCTGGGCTAGTTCGCGAGTTGGCGCGACTATCAGGGCCCGAGCGTTCTGGCGGGTAATCAGGGCGTGGATAACCGGAATGGCGAAGGCTGCCGTTTTGCCGGTGCCGGTGTTGGCCAAGCCAATAACATCGTGGCCTTCGAGGGCTATAGGGATAGTCTGGTCCTGGATAGGCGTTGGTACCGTAAAACCTTTGCTTTCTAGGTTGCGATGAATCGTGGCGTCGACCGCGAAATCCTGGAAGCGGTGCTTAGCGGTGTAATCTTCGGCCTGGGTAGGCTTAGCGACGGCTACGAAGCGGTCGGGGTTGATATATTCGCCGGTACGCTTGCCGCCGCCACTGCGCTGGCCTCGGCGGTTATTATTACGTTTTGCTGAATTGTAAACTGAGTATTTGTATGAAGACATTAAAAAAGAATCCCTTGCTGTGTTCGTTAGTTAGTTTCTCGATTGCCGGTAATGAAATCGAGTAATCTACTTAACGTTCAGACTCTGGATTCTATTAATAACAATTGCTTATACATTAGCACGATATCTTCTTTGTGTCAACGCTTTTTATGTTGACGGGAGTGGTAGCTGAGAATACACTGTAGGCATTAACCATAAGCAGGATGCTCTATTGTCATGAAAAAATCACTTTATAAAGACCAGCGCGGCATGGGCCACGCCGTTGTCGTAGTTTTGATCGTTGTTGTCATAGCCGTAGTCGGCGTAGTTGGCTGGCGGGTCATGCAAAATAATAAAACTCCGGCCGCCGCCAAAACCACTGCAGGGAAAGCCGTTAGCAGCGCCTGCCTAAAAGTCTATAACGACAAAAACGTGTGTAACGCCGCGGCTGTTAATTCCGACTTCGCCAAAGTGGCCTACACC
>CAYRVE010000087.1:0-3293 GCA_964427685.1 uncultured Candidatus Saccharibacteria bacterium
AAAGAATATGGGAATGTCATGTGGGACGACAACGGTAACATTGGCAAGCGCTACCGCCGCCAGGACGAAATCGGCACCCCGTACTGCGTCACCATCGACTTCGACACGCTCGAAGACGACACCGTCACCGTCCGCGACCGGGATACTACAAAGCAGAAGCGCATCAAAATAATTGAGCTAAACGAAGCCCTGAATGAGCAAGATTAAAGCGTTCGTACCACTGCCTAAATGCTTAACAATCAGGCCTTCCAAAATACATGGTCTTGGGCTTTTTGCTACTGAGGATATCGCCAAAGACGTAAAGCTCGGGATATCACACGTCAAGGACGAGGACGCCAAAGACGGAACGGTCAGAACGCCGCTTGGTGGATTCGTAAATCATTCTTATAGTCCAAACGTGGACCTGCTTGATGACAACAAGCAGTGGATTATGGTGACCATAAATGAAATCAAAAAAGGCGATGAGCTAACTGTAGACTACACTCCGTGGTATGACGCCGAAGCTTTAAAGACATATAGCTAGGCAATAAGCGCTATGATTAGATCGACATGAGCAAGACACCAAACGACGAATACCCTATGACGCTCGAGGAGTTTCGCGACATTTATTCTAAGGTGCCGCGGTTGACGGTGGAGGTGGTACTGAAGTCCGACAAAGGTGTCCTGCTTAGTTTGCGTGATATTGAGCCGTACAAGGGGTTTTGGCATCTGCCGGGAGGCACCGTGTTTATGGGTGAAGAACTTACTGACGCTGTCGGCCGTGTGGCGCGGCGAGAGCTGGGTGTTAAGGTAACCGCCGCGAAATTCCTAGACTACGTAGAATACCCCGAGCACTACGCCCAAACCGGTGAGTCAGTAGTCGGGTTAGCTTTTTTGGCGGAGTACGACGGCGAGTTACAGCCTAATGAAGAAGCCAGCAAACTTGACTGGTTCACCGAACCGCCGGAAAAAATGCATCCCGAGCAGGGTGAGTTTATCTTAGATAAAGTACTAGACGATTAACTAGTCATTAAAACTTAAGCGAAAAGTTTTGACGGGTACGGTAGGGCAGTGCCATGATGGTCTCCACTAACTTTTAGAGGAGGTGCCATATGACCCTAACAAAAAAACTTAAGTCACCGAAGCGGACTATCATCGCGGCGGTGATTATCGTCGCCTTAGCTGGCGGCGCAGCTTATGCCTTGCTACAGGTTTGGGGTGTCGTCATGGGCAACACCATCTCGACTGCCAGTGCCGGCTTGGTAGTAAGCGCCGACGGCGTCCATTACGGCCCGGCCGTAAACGGAGGGTTAAGCTTTTCAAATCTCATACCTGGCGGCTATCCCGCGCCGGCCGACGGCTACACTCTATACCTTAAAAATAACGGCCACACAGATCTGGACTTGAGCTTCACGCTTAACGACCCGCCATCCGACACTGACCCGGATGACCTAGGCAACCTTAATGTTCTGCTGGCCGACGCCAGCGGCAGTACGCCCGCCAAAAGCTTCACTTTAAGCTCCTTGCTTAACGGCAAACAATCCGTTGAAGGTGATTTACAACCCGGCGCGACCCGGCTATATAAGATACAGGTCCAGGCGAGCGACGATGCCCAGCCAGACACGACCATCAGCAACGTAAACCTAGCGTTCGTTGGCACCGCACGAGATCCTAACGCGCCGAACTAATTTGCTAAGCCATCGGCTCATCGTTGAGGGGGTCTATATGACTGCCCTCATCGGCCATTGGCTCGAAATCTACCTCGCCGTGTAGCAGTGGCAACGCTTCGCCTTCGCCGCTTGTCAACGGCAGGGCCTCTCCCTCACTTACCAAGGGCAGTGCTTCTGAATGCGATTCGTCCCTCAGGAGTCGGGGCAGGGGCTCCTGCGCCAACGGAAACGGCTCGTTTATACCGCCTCTTCTTCTACGACTTCCATGACGTCTCATAATGCAGAGCAATATAACACGATTTTGGTAAATGGTAAATTACAGCTATGGATTTCAGAGTCCGGCGGGGTTATACTTTGCATATTAAGTAAAAGGAATAGCATATGGGTAATTTAGCTATAAATTTATGGGCAGTCTTGCTGGCCGGTGTCTCCAGCATGGTGGTCGGCATGATATTCTATGCCGATTCAGCGTACGGCAAGGAATGGAAGAAATTAGCCAAGATTGACACCAAAAAGTTCGATAAACAGATGCCGCGGGTTATGCCGTTAATCTTTTTGGCGGCGCTGGTGGTAGCTTACTTCTTGGCCTACATGACGTTCCTGTATCACAACTTCTTCGGCGGCTCCTGGCTGGGCGCCGGCGTAATGACCTCGCTGATGATATGGCTTGGTGCGGCGGCTACCACCGTATTCATTCACGGCGTGCTAGAACAGCGTCCCCGGCGATTGATGATAATCTCTATCTCTAACCGGCTGTTTTCGTTCCTGGTCATGGGCTTGATTATCGGCTGGCTGCACCCCTAAAGTCGACACTTTCGAAATTATATTGTTATAATAATCCCATCAACAGAGGAGTTATATAGCATTTATGTCTGGCGAAGGCGCATCACCCGAATATGATTTTAGTCTGGAGAAGGCCGGTGAGATACCACATTTTGACCCGGACCGGATTGCCGAACAGGCTGTCTGGCCAACAGTTAACCACTTGTGGCGTAGCGATTGGCGCCAAGACAGTAATCCCGGCAATGATTTTGTGTTTCCAGGCCAGGGGGTTGGTTTTTATGAAAGCGATATCCTTGATATAGTCCTGAGCGCCAATTGCTTTGGGCTGGGTCCGGATGAAGATGGCCAAATTGAGTTACGGCATACAGCCACCGTGCAATTCGATAAAATAGCTACTGACGGCCTGCGCGATACTGTCTTTTACCGCGCGCATAAAGCTGAGCCAGAACTCATAGATAGTTTAGCCGATCCTGATAGCCTAATTGCCAAAACAGGCATAGCCTACGCCTTTGATACCCATGAACCAGCCGAGATCAATGCCTTCCAGGCGCTAGAAACTCCCAGCGGCACAGTAATCTGGGTTTCGGAGAAGCTTGATGAAGAGACGGTAGAGGAGATGTTTGGCGACGAAGAATCGGATGTTGATGATGAGGATTCATCCGAAGATTATGATGGCGACGAGGTGTTATTTGATACCGACAGATTCCATGCGCATGACGTTGAAAACATAACCGCGGCACTGTCCATCCTCGACGCGCCGGAACAGTGCCTTCGGGCGCTTAGTATCATTAAGGGCCAGCCGCTGGCGGCCGAAGTCGAAGTCGATGAGTGAGACGGGACCCCTGGATAAAGTCCGCGAAG
>CAYRVE010000088.1:0-3277 GCA_964427685.1 uncultured Candidatus Saccharibacteria bacterium
CTTTCAAACCAAATCCGGCCGTTGATTGCGTCTACTAAACCCTTAACTAGATACAAGCCCAGGCCGGTACCAGTTGTCTCGCGCTTAATGATGTTTTCAGCCCGAAAAAACTTGCTAAATATCTGATCTTGGGAGTACTTTGGTATTCCCCATCCAGTGTCGCTGACATGAATAACCACGTTGTCGGCTCTTAAACGAACCTTTATTTTAATCGCTCCATTGTTAGGCGTGTATTTGACGGCGTTGGATATCAGGTTTGTTAGGATTTCTTTTAAGATAGAGCGGTCACTACTGATAGTTTTGGGGTGATTGCCGCTAATCTTAAGACTTATATTAATTGATTTACTGTTTGCGGGGACTGATAGCTCTTTAACTACCTCGCTAACCAGTCCATCAACTCGTAAACTGCGAATGTTAGTAGCTACCGCGCCGCTTTCCAGACGGGTAATATTAAGCAGGGTGCTGATGAGCTCGTTCATGCGGTCGGCGGCGTTAACTATGGTTTGCAGGGCCTCGGACTGGGCTTCGCCAATTTCGCCCATATAGCCGTCTTTAAGCATGTGCGAATAGGTTTTAATTGATGATAGCGGCGTTCTCAACTGGTGCGAGGCTAATGAAATAAACTCGCTTTTTATGCGGTCGACCTCTTCTTCGAAGCTGATGTCACGAAACACTTCTATGGCTCCTATGGGCTTACCGCTGACTAGGATTGGTGAAACATTGATGGCTACCGGTATCTTTTGGCCTTTTTTTGTCCTGTAGAAGGCTTTTTGGTAAATTGGCTTGCCGGTAAGAAACGCTTTGGTGATGGGCCGGTCGATCATGTTGACCGAACGATCCTCAGCGGTGACCATGACAATTTTCTTGGGGAACCACTCACCGAGCAATTCGGATTTTTTATAGCCTAAAATATGCTGGGCAGCCGAGTTAATTCTAGTTATTCGACCAAACTCATCAGTCGTGATGGCGCCGTCGCCGATACTGTAAAACAGAGCTTCGGCCTTGGCTTCTTGCTCGCGCGCGGCGGAATTGGATACGGAGACTTTTGGGGGTTTTGTCATAAGGGCTTCCCTTGTCTTTTTTTGCTGGGTTTTTCGTCAGTAGATAACTTCTGTAATTGCTCAATGTACTCCTCTACAACTTCTCCGTCATCGGTGAGTAAAGACACCGCGACCCGAATCCAGTCAATCAGCTTGAGCAGATCGTCTTTGGTCAGTTTTTCTGGCGGTTTGTGTAAGTGGCTTTGAACTTGCCGGGCAATGAACCGGTCAGCTGCCGGACCGAGATAAACGTGGGTAGTTTGAACGACCCGGTCGTAGAGTGTTGAACCAGACGAAGCCGACATAGACTTACACTTCCTCAATCTTCTTTAAGCGGATTGCGCCGAGAGCGATCATCACAAAACCAAGGCCGCTGATAATCTGGAAGACGAGACTAAATAACAGATGCGCGCTTAATATTAGGTGATCGGCCGAAGGCTGGACCGAACGGGAGTACTGCGAGGCTATGGAGCCCAGAATCACTGCGAATAGACCCGTTACCAGCATATGCATTGCCTGCCGGTATAAAACACCCCTAACGTGGCGACCATAAGTAATTAGCTCGTAAATGGCCAGCATGCCGACAAACCAGGCATATAGGTAGGGCACGATGACCGTAAGTACCATCAACCAAACCGGTATATGGTAAGGATTGTTGGTGGCGCCCAGGTTGCCGCTGAATTGCCGGAAGACAAAGTAACAGTAAAGTACGCCGCCAGCCAGGAACAGCAACGTTATGCCACGGATACTGGCGGCACTCAAAACGATTTTAGTCCGGTCAAATAGATGACGGGAAGCCATGCCAATAAGTGTGAAGGCTACCACCGGGAACAACAGGTCAACATAATTGCTAATTATGATAGTCGCCGAACCAAGGTCTGGCCAGCTGTTTGTAACCGCTCTGGCAATGAGAGCCACTATGGAGTGGATTGGCAGACTCCAGGCAATCCACGCGCAACCCAGCGTCAGTTGGCGAAAGCCGGCGGCCTCCGGTGTTTTGCTAATAGACCGGGTGTATTCCCACAATTTTGCGTAGCCATAAAATCCCATAAACCAGATGGCCAACAGGGGCAGGCCTACCAGGAGTTGTAGGACATGGTATTCGTCTGTCGTCAGGTTGTGGGCCTGCATGACCTGCTTATTACCAGGT
The DNA here is from genome assembly GCA_964427685.1 of uncultured Candidatus Saccharibacteria bacterium. Classification (GTDB taxonomy): domain Bacteria; phylum Patescibacteriota; class Saccharimonadia; order Saccharimonadales; family UBA4665; genus JARIHC01. The sequence continues at coordinate 2,191 of CAYRVE010000088.1, forward strand.
AGTATGAAGATTAATAAAATGTATATAACAGCCAGCAGGCCATAACGCGCCAGGATAAGGCCCGTTGGGCGGTCGGCATAATCGGAGTATTTAGGTATAAGTCGGCTCGGCATAGTTAAATTATACAAGTCCCTGTCGGTCATGGTATTAAATCACACGGCTAGACTTCGGTGGGTAAGATTTTCTACACAGGTTAATGGCTGGTGTATGGCTTGTCTGGGCGCGCCGGCTCGGTAATAATAAGGAGTGTGGCTAGTAAATCACTCAAATTGACGCCTGGTCGCCAGCAATTGCTGGTGTTACTCGCGGCAGCTATTATCTTTTACTTCGTTATTCCTCAGCTGGGTAATTTTCGTCACAGCCTGGAGCTGGCTTATGATGCCCGCCCGGGCCTATTAGCGGCATCTTTGCTATTTACTGCCCTAAGTTACGTGACGGCCGCTGGCACATACTGCTTGCTGGCAGTGCGCTCATTACCATATCTACGTACTTTACTAATCCAGCTAGCTGGTACGTTCGTGAATCGCTTGCTACCGGCAGGTATTGGCAGTATAAGTGTTAATTATTTGAATTTGCGTCAATCGCGGCACACCGGCGCAGAGGCCGCTAGTGTCGTGGCTGCCAACAACGGCCTGGGTATTGTTGGCAATCTTTTGTTAGTCGGGGTACTGCTGGTGCCGCTTCATAACAGTTTGCCTGGCTTGCGGCTCGGCCACATTAATAATATTAAAACCGTCATCGCAGTAGCAGCTGTTGTCGCTGTAGTCGCGTGGGTTGTTTTCTATAAACGCTATCGTAAGCAACTTCTTAGGAGTATTCGGTCGTTTGGGAGACAATTATTGACCTATCGCCAGCGCCGAGGGCATTTGCTAGCTGCCCTATTCTGCTCTATTGGGCTGACACTCTCTAATGTGCTTAGCTTGTGGTTCTGCGTGCTGGCGATGCACATAAGCCTGCCCTTTATCGCTGTTCTAATAGTCTTTAGCTTTGGCGTGGCGTTGGGCGCGGCAACTCCTACTCCTGGTGGCTTAGGCGGCGTAGAAGCCGGCCTGGTGGCTGGTTTGGTAGCCTACCATGTTGATAGTGC
>CAYRVE010000089.1:0-3267 GCA_964427685.1 uncultured Candidatus Saccharibacteria bacterium
CTGGGCATCGCCGATAACCTCCAAGCAACCGTCTTTAAAACGCTGGATGAGGTTATGAAATTTGTCGATACCTGGGACGAGAAACGGCACGAATTGCCATTCAACACCGACGGACTGGTTATTAAGATTAATGACCGTGAACTGTATGCCAGCCTGGGCGTGGTCGGTAAAAACCCGCGGGCCGCCGTGGCTTATAAATATCCGGCCGAAGAAGCCACCACCGTAGTTAAAGATATTGTTATTAGTATTGGCCGGACTGGCGCCGCCACGCCGGTGGCGGTTTTTGATCCGGTTGTAGTGGCTGGCACTACCGTTCAGCATGCCAGCCTGCACAATGCCGACGAAATTGCCCGCAAAGACATTCGGGTCGGCGACACTGTAGTTATTTTTAAGGCCGGCGACATCATCCCTCAAGTAGAACATGTCCTAAAAGAGTTGCGGCCAAAGAGTGCCAAAAAGTTCGACATGGAAAAGGAACTAAAACGTCAATACCCCGAGCTGGAGTTTGAGCGGCCAGCAGGCGAAGCCGTCTACCGAGTCAAAGGCGCTACTGGTCCGCTGTTGCTCAAAAAAGCCTTGGAGCATTTTGCATCCAAAGGCGCGCTTGATATCGATACCCTCGGCGAGAAGAACGTCGTAGCCCTGGTTGACGCCGGTCTGGTCAAAGACGCCGCCGATTTATATAAATTAACCAAAGAAGAAGTTATTAAGCTGGAGCGCTTCGCGGATATTTCCGCTCAAAACCTCGTGGAAGCCATAGCTGAAAAAAAACACCCCGAACTGCCACGCTTCATTTACGGGCTAGGCATTCGCCATGTTGGCGCCCAAACGGCCATTGACCTGGCAGAGCGTTTTACCTCGCTGAAAAAACTTGCCGAAGCTACGCTAGATGAGCTGATGGCGGTAGAAGGCGTCGGCGACGTGGTGGCCGAGTCTGTCATCGGCTGGTTCGCCGATCCAGATAACCGCGAACTACTAAACAAGTTTGAACAACTGGGCGTTGAGCCGGTTTATGAATCCCGTGCCAAAGGCCCGTTGCACCGTAAAAGCTTTGTGGTTACCGGCGCGTTGGAAAGCATGGGCCGCGACTTGGCAGCCGAACGGGTTCGCAAACTGGGCGGCACCTTTCAATCGTCAGTTGGCCAAGATACGGATTACCTAGTGGTCGGTGCCAATGTCGGCGAATCCAAACTCAAAAAAGCCCGCGACCTGGGCACCAATCAAATCACCGAAAAAGAATTTCTAAAACTCATCCAATGATATATAACAAGCAAAAAACCCAGTTTAATTGTTTCTCGCCGCCGGTGATGATAGCGACGATGATTATAGAAACGTGGCTGGCTATTTACACAGTCTGGCGCTATAAAATGACCGTCATTACACGCTTAGTAACCATTACTGTGCTGGCGCTAGCAATCTTCCAGCTGGCTGAATATTTTGTCTGCACTGGCATCGGCTCAATGACTGTGCCATGGTCCCGCGTCGGCTTTGTGGCTATCACCGCCTTGCCGCCGCTTGGCCTACACATCATGCACGTTTTGGCTGGCAAGCCCGGGCGGCGTCTAGTCAACGGCGCCTATGCCTCAATGATAGCCTTCATCGGAGTCTTCCTGCTTTGGCCGGACACCTTTATCGGCCACCAGTGCACTGGCAATTATGTAATTTTCCAGTTTACCGCGAATGTTACGGGCACTTACGGCGTCTACTATTTTGGCTGGCTGCTGACAGGCATTGGTCTGGGCTTTAAATGGGCCAATGAGTTGAAAGCCAAAGGGAAAACCAGCCTAAGACAGTTACAGACCGTTCAAGGAATGATTCTGGGCTACCTGGTTTTCCTGGTGCCGTCGGGCCTGTCCATGGCTGTCAAGCCGGATGTCCGGCGTGGTATACCCAGCGTGCTGTGCGGTTTCGCAGTACTGCTGGCACTAATTTTAGTGCTATATATTATGCCGCGGGCCGCTGAACGTAAGCCACAAGCCTTGACAAAACCCCATAATTAATTATGCTTATAGTAGGTCGTGCGCAGCTAGCGGCGCGTAAAACAAAAATCAAAAACACATAAAGTTTGCCCGCCGCCGGGTGGGCGCGCACGAAAAATAAGAATTATTAAATACAATATGACGGTCAGGACCGCCTATGATTCAGCATTATTACAAAAGCGTCCGGGGCAAAACGCTCCAGAAGCACGATAAGCCCCAGCGTGGCAGCTGGGTCTATGTCGAGTCGCCCACGGAAAAAGAAATCCAAGACTTGGCCGAGCGCTTCAAGTTGGAGCCGGGCTTCCTGGAAGATGCTATCGACGAAGACGAAATGCCCCGCCTAGAGCATGAAGAAGGCCGGAGCTACATTTTCGTGCGTTATGCCCACGAAGCTAAAAGCGGCGAAATAGACACCGCCCCGCTGCTGATAATCTTTGGCGAAGAGCACGTTATTACGGTTTCGCCGTGGCACTTGCCGGTGCTGGACGCTTTCCGCAAGGGCCGGATCGACGCCGCTACGACCCAGCGCGCCAAACTTATCCTGCTCATTCTGTCCCAAATCAGCGACCGCTACGACGCCTACATCAACCAAACCAGCCGCAAGATCAAAGCTATTCGCGCCCGTCTGCGCGGACAGATTATTACCAACCAAGATCTAATCGACTTCGTGACTATCGAGGACGAGCTCAACGAGTTCCTGGCCTCGCTCCTGCCAAACAACGCCACTCTGCGCCGCTTACTGGTCGGCCGGCACATCCCGCTGTTTGAAGAAGACCAGGATATCGTCGAAGACCTACTACTGAGTAACGACCAGTCCATCGAAGCCATCCGCTCCAACCTGCGTTCCATCAGCAACATCCGCGACGCTTACTCGGCTATCAGCAGCAACAACCTGAACCGCGTCCTGACCATCCTAACGGTGGCCACTATACTCATTTCCGTACCCAGCCTGGCCATGGGCATCTACAGTCTAAACATCCCGCTGCCGTTCCAGCACGCTACCTGGATGTTCTGGGTGATCATGAGCATTAACGTCAGCCTGATGTCCACCGTCCTCTACGTAGCCCGCAAAAAGAGAATCATCTAGACTTCTTACCCCTGTTTTGGTAGAATTATCTTCGACGCGGGGATATAGCTCAGTTGGCTAGAGCGCTTGTATGGCATACAAGAGGTCCGGGGTTCAAGTCCCCGTATCTCCACCAGTTCTGTTAAAATTATATAACCGCGAGTCGCGGCTCTTTAGCTCAGTTGGTAGAGCAGAGGCTTGAAGAGCCTTGTGTCCTCGGTT
>CAYRVE010000090.1:0-3223 GCA_964427685.1 uncultured Candidatus Saccharibacteria bacterium
AAAACCCTAAACTTTTATTGATGGTAGTATACCTGAGCCTGGGGGCAAGTTCAACAAATTTATGCGGTCGTTTTCAATGATTTCCAGCCGCCCGCTAAAACTACCAATTTATGTATACAAACAGCTAGGTGCTACACATCACGCTCCGGACCGCTACCATTTTTTTACTCATGTCACACTTACTGGGGTAAATCCGTCCCGGTATCAATGCTCTGGCCAGTCTCGTCCAATATCTGCTGGTTTGCTATCCTAACATAATTAATAATTTGACCTGTATTTTCATCCGACCGGTTGCCGTTAAGCCTATCCATAATCAATTGCATACCCTCATCGTCTCCAGTCATCAAGCGGATGGATCTTTGGACGACTTCAAATTCCGTATCCTGGACGCCAGGAGGCGTTCTATAGGGATGGTGCATGGATTCGCGGGGATACACAAACGAAGCGACACTGCCAAACGCGTGCGTGCCTAGCGCCGCTATAAGCTGGTCTTTTGTAGGAGAGCGCCCCTCTATATATGCCAAGCGGACTTCTTCTTCTGGAGGCAAGTGCCGGGCATCTTTCCAATAGGATGCCGTAACTCGATCGCTAACCACCGGTTGCTCACGCAAATAATGATATATGGGTTCGTGCATAAAGCCTAGCGGCACTAGAACGTCCACCCTGGGTTTATCTTTTAATTTAGGATGGCCCGTAACTAGTTCTGTCGCTTTTTCGCCCAAGTTACGTACCATCGTGCGATTGCGTATAGTAGACTTCTTGGCCACCTCTGATTCAATATCGGCGCAAATCTCTAGGGCTTCGTCCAGATTGCTGCCAGCCCCACGGTCACGCAACGCGCCATGTAAAAAATCGGGTATTCTTTGTTGCTTCTCGCTTGCCGGTTGATCTATAAAAATAATTGGCTTCCACGACCCAAATAGCATTTGCAATCTAGCTTCGATATACTCTCCAACCACCTCGCTTTGTATGGACCCCGTAATCCGGTTGAGTATCTTTTCATCGCCTTTAGTAATCGCCTTATAGCTTTTTACATGCCTCTCGCTCCAGTTGACTAACTCAACCGCGAAAACATCCGAATCAGGGAATAAAGCCTTGACGCCATCGAGGTGTTCGGAGATGCCGTGAGGCGCAAAGTGAAAATTTACAAAAGTATTCGCGGGTAAGTAATCTTCCTCTATTGGAATAAACGGTGGCACGTCCAAAGGACGCATGTATTCCCCAGCTCCGACTGAATTCATATCATATACAGTGACATGATGTTATGAATATTGCAACTAGGTTAACGGCGGAAGCGGCCGATTAGGCCGTTTAAGATGGCTTTGGCGTTAGCGGCGCCCTTGCCGCCATGGACCGGCGGCAAAGATGGCAGCAACAGCATGTCCAACAGCATCAGGCCGACCACCGTGACGTAGCTCTGGCCTTCTACGGTGTCAACTAGACCGCCGACATCACGCAGTTTGCCGACGCGGGCCGGCAGCTGCAGTTTTTCGCGGGTGAATTCGTCTAGGCCGGGCAGGTTTGAGGTGCCACCGGTCAGCACCACTCCGCCGGGCAGTTTGCCGGCTCGCTTGATCTTCTGCAACTCCTTATTAACGTGATCCAACAGCTCGTCTACCCGGGCTTCGACCACCATGACTATATCCTCGAAGTCAAAATGATGGGTCTTGTTGCCAATCTTCAGCGTGGCAGTCGTCTTTTTAATGTCACTCTTGAGGTTGGCGTGCTCTAGTTTGACCTTTTCAGCGATGTCGATATCAGTTTTTAGGCCAATTGCCAGATCATTTGTGATGTGCTGGCCGCCAATCGGCAGGACAGCCACGTGCTGGACCTCGCCGTCTTCGAAGACAATCAGGTTGGTAGTGCCGGCGCCAATATCCAGTAATAATGTGCCGGCCTCGCGCTGCTGGCGGGTCAAGACAGCTTCGGCGGCCGCCAGACCGGATACAGTGTGATGAGTGGCGCTGATTTCGGCTTTTTCCAGGGCTTGCTCGAGGTTGCGCAGGTTCGGCGAAGCGGCAGTAATAATATGGGCATCGACCTCTAGACGCACACCATGCATACCAACCGGGTCTTTGATGTTGCGCTGGCCGTCCAGGCTGTAATTCTTGGCGAAAAACTGGACGATTTCGCGGTTGGCCGGCAGGCTGACGATAGTCGCTGCTTCTTCTACGCGCAAGCGATCTTCAGGGGTGATTTCGCGATTGGCGGCACTGATAGCGATAACTCCTTCGGAATTAATGCCTAGGACGTGCGAGCCATTAACATTGACCGTAGCCCGCTTAATCTGCATGCCGGAAATGCGTTCCGCCTCCGTTACGGCCTGTACGATAGCCTCGGCTACTTCATCGACATGCACTACCGCGCCGCGGCGCATACCCTGGTTGGGAGCTTGGCCGTGACCGATGATTGACGGCGCGCTGCCGCCGTTCGGGTCAAACATGCCGACCACACAGCGAATCTGGCTGGTACCGACGTCGAGACCGACAAAATGTTCTTGGTTTTGGTTATTCATGTCTGGGACCTTATGGCCTAGTATAACGCTATTGTTTGTCCGTTACAATGTGGTGAGAATCTCGGCGCCGGTTTCGGTAATCAGGACTGTATGCTCGAAGTGGGCCGACCATTTACCATCGGCTGTTTTAACCGTCCAGCCGTCTGGCGCGATGTATACCCGCTCGGTGCCAAGGGTGACCATCGGTTCGATGGCTATAGTCATACCCTTATCCAGCCAGGGCCCGGTGTCCGGCCGGCCGTAATTGGGGATGTTGGGGTCTTCATGAACCTGGTGGCCAACGCCATGGCCAACCATGTCGCGCACGATGCCGTAGGGATACTGCTTGAGGTAACTCTCGACAGCTGAGCCGATGTCGCCGGTGCGCACCCGGTCGTGGACGGCGTCAATCCCGGATTGCAAGGCTTTTTCGGTGCGTTTTAAGAGGTCGAGGTGGCCTTTCTGTTGGGGTTTGCCAGCCAGAACGCTGATAGCCGCATCGGTAATCATGCCTTTATGGGTGACTCCAAAATCCAGACCAACGATGTCGCCCTCGGCGATAATTCTCTGCGAGCTAGGGATGCCATGCACCACTTCATCGTTAAGGGATATGCAGATGACGTCTGGGAAGCCTTGGTAGCCCAGAAAACTGGGCGTACCGCCCAGAGCCTTCAGTTCAGCGGCAGCTTGGTCGGCCAGCTGCTTGGTAGATACGCCGGCTCCCACCTT
>CAYRVE010000091.1:0-3179 GCA_964427685.1 uncultured Candidatus Saccharibacteria bacterium
TGCGTTCGTCAAATTGCTTCTCTTCAGGTGCAATATTCGGTCGCCGATTATTGCGCTGTTTCGTATGGGGGGTTTGCGTAGCGGCCATTAGAACTCCAATCCTGCTTTGCGGGCCGCTTCGGCTAAAACAGCCACGCGACCATGATATAATTTACCACCCCTGTCAAAAACGACTGCTTTCAGTTTGGCGGCCTGGGCTTGTTTGGCAATTTCCGTACCAGCCCACTCGGCTTTCTGGCTCATTGATCCTTTCAGGTTCTTCTGTCCGACAGTCGTGACATAACCAAGCGTTTTGCTGGTAGTGTCATCGATTAGCTGGGCCGTGATGTTTGTATTGCTAACGTACACGCTCAAACGTGGGCGCTTGGCAGTGCCGCTAATCACCGAACGAATGCGCTGTTTGCGCTGATTCCGATTGTGTAGCTTATGTGCTAATGAATTCATGATGTTTCCTTATGCGTCCTTGCCGCTTTTACCGCTTTTACGTAGGATGCGTTCGCCTTCGTACTTAATGCCTTTGCCCTTGTAGGGCTCCGGTTTGCGCAGGGCCCGGATTTCCGCAGCGGCTTGTCCTACCTGCTGCTTGCTAATACCGGTGACGGTGATGGTATTCTGCTCTACGGCAGTAGTGATTCCTTGCGGTACCTTATAAATAACATCGTGCGAAAAGCCCAGATTAAGCTTTAAATCGGCGCCTTGCTGAGCCACGCGGTAACCAACGCCGTTAATTTCCAGCTTGCGGCTAAAACCTTCGCTAACCCCTTTGACCATATTATACAGTAGGGCGCGCATCAGGCCGTGCTTGGCGCGGTTCTTCGGCTCATCGTTGGCGCGGCTGACAATCAGCTCTTCGCCTTCCTGTTTGACGGTAATGCCCGGCATGGTGAACTGCTTGAGCTCGCCTTTGCTGCCAGTAACGGTAATCTCGCCGTTATCAATTACGACTTTTACTCCGCCGGGAATTGCAATTGGTTCTTTACCGACTCGACTCATCGTTAATACACCTTACAGATTAATTCGCCGCCGACACGTTCGGTCTTGGCCTGGTCGCCCGTCATCAAGCCCTTGCTGGTCGACAAAATAACAACGCCGCGACCACGTTTGACTGTTGGGATCTCCCGGGCATTAACGTAATAGCGACGGCCGGGCTTGCTCAAACGGACGATTTCGGTGATGCGGGCGTTGCTGTCATCATTGTTGATGCGAATATTGAGGGTTTTGCCTACCTCGCCCGCGGGAGCGTCACTTACGCTAACGTCATCGATGAAATTACTTTGCTGTAGTAAACGAGCTACCGATTCCTTGATATTGGAGTGCGGCAAGCTAACCTCGGTTTTGCGCACCGCTATGGCGTTGCGAATCCGGGTAAGCATATCTGATATTGGGTCGGTGGAAGTCGTACTCATATATTCTCCTACCAGCTAGCTTTCGTTACGCCTGGCACTTCACCCTTGCTGGCATGTTCGCGGAAACTAATGCGACTCAAGCCAAACTGGCGCATGTACGCCCTGGGCCGGCTTGTTTCAGCGCAACGGTTAGTGCGACGGGTTGGGCTGGAATTGCGCGGCAAGCGGGCCAGGCCTTCCTGGTCGCCAAGCTCTTTCAGCTCAGCACGTTTAGCGGCGTACTTCTTGATCATTTTGATGCGCTTAGCATCTCGAGCGATGATTGATTTCTTAGCCATTATTCAGTTCCTTTCTCGAAAGGCATGCCGAACTTTTCCAGTAAAGCCCGGGCGTGTTCTTTCTGCTTACATTTGATGACGAAAATTACTTGCAAACCATGAGCCGGCGTGGTCTCCTCAAAGCTCAGCTCCGGGAAAACTGACTGGTCGGTGAAGCCGATGCTGTAGTTGCCCTGGCCGTCAAAGGCCTTGGCGCTAACACCGTGAAAATCGCGCAGACGCGGCAGTACAGTGGTGATGACGCGGTCCATTAATTCATACATACGGTCGCCGCGCAGAGTTACTTTCAGGCCGCTCTTATCACCTTCGCGCAGCTTGAAGCCGGCGATGGAATTCTTGGCGACAGTCACAATCGGCTGCTGGCCAGTGATTTTGCGCAGGGTATTAGTGGCTGCTTCCATGATGCGCTTCTCGTCTTTAGCCTTGCCCAAACCGGAGTTAACCACGATTTTTTCCAGCTTTGGCACTTCTTGGATATTGCTAAGCCCCAGCTCTTTTTGCAAGTCTTTAGCAATCGTCTGGTTATATTGTACACGGAGACGAGGGGCGCCGGAGATTGGTTTAGCGGCAGTCGTAGTAGCCATTACTTAATCTCCTTTCCGGTCGATTTATAGACACGGGTTTTCTTACCGTCTTTGTCCAACTGGTAGCCAATACGAGATGCCTTCTTAGAAGTTGGCTCGACAATACTGACCTTAGATACCCAGATAGGTTTGGTCAATTCCAGAACAGCGCCCTGTGGGTGTTGCTGGTTCGGCTTAACATGCTTTTTAACTATGTTGATGCCTTCTACGGTCACTTTGTTTTCGCTCGGGTGAGTAGCTGTGACTTTGCCGGTCTGCCCCTTATATTTTCCGGCACGGACGATGACTTTATCACCTTTTTTCAGACGTATCTTGAACATTACAGTACCTCCGGAGCTAGTGAAACAATTTTAGCGTAGCCCTGGTCGCGCAGTTCGCGCGGTACCGGACCGAAGATACGGGTTGCCCGCGGCTGCTTTTCGTCATCAACGATGACGGCGGCGTTGTCGTCAAACTTAAGGGTTGAGCCGTCTTTGCGGGCAATTTGGTTGCGGGTGCGTACCACTACGGCCTTGACTACCGACTTCTTGGCAACGTTGCCGTTCGGGCTGGCCTGTTTAACAGTGGCAACAATTACGTCGCCAACACGGGCGTAACGCCGACGGCTGCCGCCTAGCACGCGGATGCACAAGATTTCCTTGGCGCCGCTGTTGTCGCAAACTAAAAGCCGGCTTTCCTGCTGAATCATGACTTTGCCTCCGGCTTCTTGGCTGTATCTACTGCCTCTTCCGGCTCTTCTTCTTTGGATGACTTCTTGTCGTGCCGGTTCAGGCCTTCGTCGTCGCTCTTAATGGCGGCCAAAGAATCTTCCCTAAGCTGCGGTTTCTCGATAATCCGCTCCAGTACGTAGCGCTTGCGGGCACTGATGGGCCGCGACTCAATAATAGAGACCTTGTCGCCAGGCTGGCACT
>CAYRVE010000092.1:0-3175 GCA_964427685.1 uncultured Candidatus Saccharibacteria bacterium
TCGTATGAAGCAATGACAGACGTTACAGCTTTACGGGTACCCAAAGATAAACTGCGCGACGCCATGGGCACTAACACATGGCTGTCCCAGGAGATATTAAAGCAAGCAGTCAATATCATTACGGTTTACACTCAGAGGATTCAGACCCTGGAGATTCGCTCGGCGCGGGGAAGAATCATCGCCGAGTTAATATACTTAGCCGACAGGTTTGGTAAACACCAAGGCGCGGAAATACTCATTAACGCTCCCGTAACCCATCAAGATATAGCTGATTCTATTAACATGAACCGCGAGACGGCCAGCCGAGCCTTAGAATTGCTTTTCAGTGAAGGTCTTGTGCGTCAAAAAGACCATTTTCTTTTAATCAGGGATTTGCCTAAATTACAGACAGAGCTTAGCTAGCAGACAAAGGGGCGGTACCCTTGATTTTATCTGGAAAAATTGGTATAATTGACATATAAACCGCTTTAGTTTACTTATTGGGGTTTTGCCAAAACACGGTAAAATAAGATATATAATTTTCGATAAAGTATGAGCAGTCTTTCCAAACAAGAACAAATCGAACTCGATGACGAGACGGTGCTTTTGCTATTGCAGGTGCCGCGAACCAATGACAAGAAGGAACTAGCCGCCGAGCAAATGTTCGCCTCGTTGCATGGGCTGTTAATGATTCCGGCCGATAAGAGGTTCCGACCAGCGCACCGGGTACGCATCAGTTTTGAGATTGCTGTCCAGAAAAAGCGCATCGGTTTTTATGTCTGCGTGCCGAAATACCTGAAAGATTTCGTAGAGGAGCAGGTCTATGCCCAATATCCCAGCGTGCAGATCTCCGAAGTGGAAGATTTCTCACGTGATGAACTGGCGCCAGCAGCAATGTTGGGCGCCGAAATGCGGTTAATTAATAACCAGGCCCTGCCGATTAAGACTTTCCAGAGTTTCGAAGTTGATCCGCTAGCTGCTATCACTGCCACACTCGCCAAATTTGAAGAAGACGAGGAAGCCTGGATACAACTGGTGATGCAGCCGGCGCCTAAAAACTGGCAGCACAAAAGCGAACGTTATGTTGGCGGCCTGCGCGGCGGCAGTTCCGGCTCAGGCCCTGGGAATATATTGAAAGCTATGTGGGGCTCGGCAGAGCAGGGCAAGGGAACCGCGGCACCCAAGCTAACCGAATTCGACCAAGCCCGTGCCAAAGGCGCCGAGGAAAAAAGCCATAAGTTGGCCTTCGAAACCTGCTTGCGCATTATCTACCGCGGCAATGCGTCTTCACATCAGGCCACCCTGCGCGTCCAGTCCATCATTGCCAGTTACAAACAGTTTAATACTACATACTTGAACGGCTTTGAGCAGGGCAAAATTGGCGCCGATCCGACCCTGCTGGCGCAGTACCAGCACCGCCGGCTAGGCAAAAAACCCTTTATGCTCAACATCGAAGAAGTCGCCACGCTCTGCCACTTGCCGCACACTAACGTGGAGACGCCCTACATTCTTTGGGCTCTCAGCCAAACCGCTGAGCCGCCGGCTAATTTGCCGATTGTGACCGAAGCCAACAGGGAAGACATCAGCCCGATTGCCGCCACAAACTTTCGCGGCCAAAGCATGCCCTTCGGCCTAAAGCGATCCGACCGAGGACGCCATTTATATATTCTCGGCCAGACCGGCGTCGGTAAATCAGGCATGCTGGAACTATTGACCATTTCCGACATTCACAGTCCTTATGGTTTCGCGGTGATTGATCCACACGGCGACTACGCGCTGAGCGTCCTGCGGCGGATTCCGGCTTCCCGGGCCGATGATGTGATTTACTTCAATCCGGCCGACACGGACTTTCCGATTGCCTTCAATCCCATGGAAGTCACCGACCCCAAACTGCGTACCCATACTGCCTCGGAATTGATCGGCGTCTTAAAGCGTATGTTTGAATCCTGGGGCCCGCGCTTGGAGTATATCTTGCGTTACTGTTTGCTGGCGCTGCTGGAATATCCGGACGCCACCATGCTGGACATCACTCGCATACTGACTGACAAAGACTTCCGCAAAGATGTTATGACCCACGTCGGCGACCCGGTGGTCCGCAACTTCTGGAACGTTGAATTCGCCACCTGGAACGACCGCTTCGCCGCCGAAGCTGTGGCGCCGGTGCTGAACAAAGTCGGCGCCTTTACGGCTAACCCGCTAGTGCGCAATATCATTGGCCAGCCAAAGAGCAGTTTCAACATCCGGCACATCATGGACGAACGCAAAATCCTGGTAGTCAACCTGAGCCGCGGTCAGGTCGGTGAAGACAACGCCGCCCTGCTGGGCGCCCTGCTGGTCACGAAAGTTCAGCTGGCTTCCATGAGCCGGGCCGATATCCCAGCCAGCGACCGCGTACCGTTCTATCTGTATGTCGACGAATTCCAGCACTTCGCCACCGACAGTTTTGCGACGATTTTGAGCGAAGCCCGAAAATACGCCCTGAACTTGACTGTCGCCAACCAGTACATAGCCCAGATGTCGCAGGAGGTCAAAGACGCTGTCTTCGGCAACGTCGGTTCAATGATTGCTTTCCGGATGGGCGCCGACGACGCTGGCAGTATGCAACGCTACTTTGAGCCGAAGTTTGAAGAGTACGACCTGGTCCACATGAACAACCGCAACTTTGTCATCAACATGACTATTGACGGCGAAAAAACACCAGCTTTCTCTGCCACTACACTTGATTTGCCGGATCAAGACTTTGACCAAACGGCTCATATTATCGAGCAATCCCGGGCCAATTACGCGATTTCGCGCAGTTCTTCGGAAGCCTACATCCATAGCCATTACGAATTTGAGGGCAAGCCGGGGGAAACTAGCCACCACCAGCCTAAGGAGCCTGCCAAAGCCGCCGAACCCAAACCAGCCGCCAAAAGCCCTGCCAAAACTTCCGCCGAGCCAGCTGATCCGTCGACCATGGGGCGCACGGCGGTTAGCTCAGTCGTTGAAACAATCAAACCCAAGCGCAAACGCCGCCGCCGCAGCAAAAAGTCGGAATCAAGCGAATCGAGCATCGCCAAAACCGACGAAAGCACCGAACACACCATTTTTAAGAGATAGCACCGCGTTTTCATGCTAGACTTATAGGGTATTTTGGCACGGTGGCCGAGGAGTTAGGCAAGGGTCTGCAAAACCCTGTACACGGGTGCGAATCCCG
>CAYRVE010000093.1:0-3152 GCA_964427685.1 uncultured Candidatus Saccharibacteria bacterium
GCGACGGACTTAAAATCCGTTGGCTGAATAAGCCTTGTGGGTTCAAGTCCCACCTCGCCCACCACATTAGCGCTATACTATATTTATGAATCCTAAAAAATTTGGCAAAGCTTTCCTGGGCCGGCAGCTTGAACGGCAGGTCAGGCAACTGCGCCAAAACAATAAATTTACGGTGGTCGCCGTGGCTGGCAGTGTCGGTAAGACCTCTACTAAGCTCGCCATTGCCAAGACCCTGGGCGCTAGCCGCCGCGTCCGCTACCAAGACGGTAATTATAACGACCGGCTAACAGTGCCGCTGATTTTCTTTGACCGTGAACAGCCGGGTATTTATAACTTTGCTGGTTGGTTGCGGATTTTGCGTGAGAACAAGAAACAGCTGCATAAACCGTATCCCTATGACATTGTCGTAGTTGAGATTGGCACTGACGCTCCCGGACAGCTCAAAGATTTTGCCTATTTGCGGCCGGATATCACCGTCATCACGTCCATAGCCGACGAGCACATGGCCCAGTTCAAGACGCTTGACGCTGTCGCCAAGGAAGAGCTGGTGCCGCTGGGCTTTTCTGAACGGGTTTTACTAAATGCCGATGACATACCCGACGAATACATGCCGAAGGCTACCTATACCAGCTACGGTTTGTGGCAATCGGCCGACTACGCAGTCGCGGAGCGTGAGACCAGGAGTTTGCAAGGCCAGAAAATAACCGTCAAACTGCCGGCTGGCAAGTCTTTGTCAGCTGAAGTAGCGGCTCTCGGCAGCCAGGGAGCTAAAATTGTGGCCGCGGCGGCAGCCGTAGCCGACATGGTGGGGTTGTCACCGGTCGATATTAAAAAGGGCCTGGGCGCCATTACACCGGTGGCTGGCCGCATGCAAATCTTGGCAGGCAAACAGGGCTCCATCATTATCGATGATACTTACAATGCTAGTCCGGTGGCCGTCGAGGCGGCGCTCGACGTACTGTACGATACGGAGGCCAAACAGCGCATTGCTATCCTGGGCAGTATGAATGAGCTGGGTGATGACAGCGCTCGCCTGCACAACGACGTTGGCGGCTACTGCAATCCTAAAAAGCTTGATCTAGTGGTGACTATCGGCAGGGAAGCGGCCGAAAACCTGGCGCCGGTGGCCCAGAACCAGGGGTGTACGGTCAAAACTTTTATGAGTCCCTACGAGGCCGGTGAATATGTGCGTCATCAGTTGAAGCCCGGGGCCGTAGTACTGGCCAAGGGCTCGCAAAACGGCGTATTCGCCGAAGAAGCCGTTAAACTCTTGCTAGCCAACGAAGACCAAGCCCGCAAACTAGTACGGCAATCCGACTACTGGCTTAAGCTCAAAAAATCCCAGTTCCCTGCCAATACTTAACAAGTTAAGTATTACGATGTAAAGCCATTTGGACTAGTTTTTGGCACAACGTTGGCATATCATAGCCGGCTTCGCTAGCTGCTTTTGGCAGTAAGCTCTCATCCGTTAAGCCTGGTATGGTATTTGTTTCTAAAACGTACAGTTCGCCACCGGCAGTGACCATGATATCGGTACGCGACATATCGCGGCAGCCAGTCATCTGATGGATTTTGGCGGTCAGCTTTTGAGCTTGTTGCTGTAAGACCGGGCTGACGTGCTTAGGCGGACACAGTTCCTGTGTCTGGCCGTTATATTTATTTTCGTAATCAAACTCACTGCCCTCTGGCGGGATTATCTCAATCGCCGGCAATGGCTCGTTGCCAAGCATAGCTATGGTTATTTCATCGCCCTCTATCAATTCCTGAAGTAACAACTTTTTATGGCGGCTAAAAGCTGCCCGGATTGCCTCGTCGTCAGTACTTGCTAAATCGCGTAAGATAAATGTGTCGATACTGGAGCCGCCGTCATTAGGCTTCAAGGCAAACGGTTTTTTTGAAAGCGATGAAGCTTGAAATTCATGCAAGTCCACAAGTTCTGTTTCTGGCGCCAAGATATCACTATCTTGCAGGAGCCTGGTATAGCGGGCTTTGTCATAGCACAGTGCCGAAGCCCGGCTATCCGGTCCGACGTAGCGGATGCCATGGTCTTCTAGGAACTTTTGTAAAACACCGTCTTCGCCGCCGGCACCATGCAGTGCCGGAAAGACAATATCGGCTTTTTGCAACTCCGGCAACAGGTTGTCTAACCCGTCTGATGGATCCAGTATATCTACTTGGTAGCTGTTCTTTTCTAAGGCTTTGGCCACCGACGCGCCTGAACGTAGCGAAACTTCGCGTTCATCGGATGTGCCGCCGGCCAGGACAATTACATGTGGCATAAGGCAATTATACGCTGTCATGCTGAGCGACACAGCAAATCGCTCATGCTTGCGGGTCAAACACGCTGATGATAATCTTACAACCAAACACTTATGAAAGACTTGAAGGCTCATGATGTTCGAGAGTAGCAGCCAATATATTGAGGGTGAACCCCGCATGATACCGAGTTATGAATTTTATGACGACAGAATCGTTGTGAACGATCCGCTTTGGGGCAGGCATGAGATTGGGGACCAGCCTGGTGATGAAATATTTTTCGCGCTTTTGGATACTGATTTGGTGCGTCGGTCACTTGGCGTTGAACAGCTCTCCTTGGACCCGCTGACGGAAACGGTACCAGGTACCGCCAATTTTTCCCGCTGGGAGCATATGTGGGGAAGCGTAGCATTTACTCGCGAAATGACAGCCCATGTAGACATGGACCCTCGTGACAGATTGACGCTTCAACTTAGGACGTTCTTATCGGATCTGGGTCATACGGCATACTCTCACATTGGAGATTGGCTGTCTCAGGGCAATGGCGGCCCCGAGGACCAGCACGATCAAGACTTGCCCGCTCTATTAGAAGTAGCGGGTATAAATGACATTTTACGCGAGCACGACATAGGGCCGGAAGAGATTGCTCCTGAACAGCCTAACGACTGGGTAGAGTGCCCCGCGCCCGACCTTTGTGTCGACAGGGTAGACTACGCCGCCCGTGAGGTACAGCGCTGGTTTGGCGGCAATATGGATGTGCACCGGATGCTGCAACCCGACTCTTTCTCGCTCGCGGATGGGAAGCTAGTAATGAAAGACCAGGACACGGCTAAATCTTTTGGTAAAGCATTTTTGCTGCTAGCTACAGAGCATTGGGGCGAACCGGTTCACCGCTT
>CAYRVE010000094.1:0-3147 GCA_964427685.1 uncultured Candidatus Saccharibacteria bacterium
TCGAGGAAGCTAAACGCTTTTTCGAGTTCGCCCGCGACACCATGCACAAAGACGGCTACCTGATGCACAAATACCAGCCAGACCGGGCCATCGGCAGTACCTGGCACCCGCTGGTGCACGGCCGCCACAAAGAACTGGCCATCCAGGAAGACGAAACGGCTGGTGTTATCTTTATGATTGGCGAATTTTACGAAGCCAGCAAAGATAAGGTCTTCGTCGAAAACCTCTATCGTACTTTCGTGGCGCCCTGCGCGGCTTTTATGAGTCGTTTTATAGACGAACAGACCGGTTTACCACACGCCAGCTATGACCTCTGGGAAGAGAAATTCCTAACCTCGACTTACACGGTCTGTACGGTAATCGCCGGTCTGGAAACAGCATCCAAAATCGCCAGTCTGGTCGACCAGCCAGACGACGCTATTCGCTGGGAACGGGCCGCCGATGGCATCCGCAAAAACCTGGATAAGCTCTACCACAAAGACGGCTACTTCGTAAAAGGCTACTTAATGCTAGAAGACGGCACCCTGCATTACGACAATACGCTGGATATCTCCAGTCTGTACGGCCCCTTTATGTATGCTAACTTGCCGCTAAATGATGAGCGTTTAGTCAGTACTGCCAAACACGTAGAAGAAAAACTGCTCAATACTTCTCCCAGCGGAGGCGTAGCGCGTTATGAGCACGATAATTACTTCCTAACTAAACACCAGTACCCAGGCAATCCATGGGTTGTCACGACGCTATGGTTGGCCCAATATTACATCAGCTCCGGGCAGACTGAAAAAGCCAAACAACTAGTCGACTGGGCATTAGCCCGCGAGCTACCCAGCGGTGCCCTCAGCGAGCAGTTTGATCCGGAAACCGGCACTCCGCTCGGTGTTACACCCCTGGTCTGGAGCCACTCCGAGCTGGTTAATACACTGCTAGATTTATCTAAGGTTTCTTAGCGCTTCGGGGCTTCGTTGCGACCGAGGTTTTTCTTGGTTTCGGTGAATGTAACGTGCTTGCGCAGTTTGGGGCTGTATTTTCTCAACGACAGCTTATCAGGGGTATTCATAGTATTTTTGGTCGTGTAATACAAACGCTCGCCAGTCTCTTGACTGACCAGTCCAATAATCTTGCGTTTGTCGCCTTTTGCCATAATTACTTTCTATCTTAACAGATACGGAACAGATTGTAAATAACTTGGAGCCACCTGTCGGATTCGAACCGACGACCCTCGGTTTACAAAACCGATGCTCTAGCCAACTGAGCTAAGGTGGCATGTTTACAGATGTAAAGTGTAGCAAAAACAGAGATAATTTGCTACTATTGTCTGGTATTCGCGCCATCTTAGCTCAGGGGTAGAGCACATCCATGGTAAGGATGGGGTCCCGGGTTCAAATCCCGGAGATGGCTCCACGCATATTTACATGCAGGGTTAGTGAAGCGGTCAAACACGTCAGACTGTAAATCTGATGGCTTATGCCTTCGCAGGTTCGAATCCTGCACCCTGCACCATTTACGCGTAACATTTTAATTATGAAAACCGCATCTTTTAAGGGTTACAAACCGACAAAACTCACATATACGTTCTTCGGTCTGATAATTATTCTTTTCTTAGCATTTCTGGATCGCGGCTGGATTCGCTCAACAGTAGTGCCTTCTTTTTTTGATATCCGCTACAATGCCCAAGTCCAGTCAGCATTTGACACTGCGAGCAGTCAGCTGCAGACGTCCAAAACACTTGGCCTTCACGCCTCCAATAAGTCGCACGCTAGCTGTAATCTTGATACCGCCTCGCAATTCAGCATTCGCGTTAGCTGTACGGCATCTGAATTTGGCGATAGGCATATAGAAGATGCTGCCGACTTAATAGCCTTCAATCAGCAGGTCATCACTTTTCACCAACGTATTCATGCTGATGGATGGCAAGGGGGCCAGCAGACTAAGCTGTCTGCCCCAACCCAAGAAAGCCTTACCATTAACTCTTCGAATGTCTACTGGCTAAGTTATGGCAAGAAAATTAACGGCATACCCTGCTTATTCCAGTTTGGAGTCGAGCCAAGCGAGCAAGGCGGCGGGTATGTAAGCAGTGATTTAATCTGCTCGCGGCCGTGATAATATAAATTTATGAAAGTTGCTGTTGGGTCGAAAAATCCCACTAAAATCAATGCTGTTAAGCAAGCTTTCACGGCGCTATGGCCAGATGAAGACTGGGATGTTAAAGGTATAGAGATAGATTCCGGGATCTCGGACCAGCCAATGAGCGATGAAGAGAGTATCAAGGGCGCCTATAACCGGGCACGCCGCGTCATCAAAAAACTAGAGGCAGACTACGGAGTTGGCCTGGAAGGCGGTCTGCATAAAACCGGTGATCATTGGCTAGATAGCGGCTGGGTAGTCGTAGTCGACAAGGACGGTAATGAGGGCCTAGGCTCAACTGTCAAAATGGTTGTACCGCCGAAGATAATGGAATTGATTCACGGCGGTAAAAATCTGGCTGAAGCCTGTGACCAGATCTTCAATCAGTCAAACATAGGTCAATGTGACGGCCACTTCGGTTTGATGACCAAAAATCAGATTACGCGCACCAGCGGCCTCAAAGACGGCGTGATTGCCGCCCTATCTTATTTCGTACACCCGAACTTACACTAAACAACTACGCGGCGGGGACGCAGAATGCGGCGGCGTTTGGCGGTCGGCTTCAGCTTCTTGAGTTTGTCGGCAATGATGTCGGCTTCGGCGGCCATATCGTGGTCGGCGTAGGCCTTGTGTAGCAGAGTGAAAGTCTCGCGGTTCGGCTCGAGTTCAGCGGCTTTTTCCAGTTCCTGGAACATTAATTTGTTGTTGCCCAGCTTTTCCTCAACCTTGGCGTAGGCTACGTGGCGAGCGGCCGACTTATCATCTTGTTTTAGGGCTTGCTCAAAGGCAATGGCCGCTTTGTCATAATTTTCAGTTTCGTAATAAATTAGACCGAGGTTGTGCAGACTAGAAGCTGTGGCCTCTATACTGGAAGCTATCTCAAAACAATCGATGGCGTCGCGGTACTCTTTTTGCTTGGCGTAGAGGATGCCCAGGCGGTTATAGGCCGCGGCGTTCTTTTCGTCGATTTTTAAGATAGTTAAAAGAGCTTTTTCGGCGCGTAAGAAACGGTTCTCACGCATA
>CAYRVE010000095.1:0-3141 GCA_964427685.1 uncultured Candidatus Saccharibacteria bacterium
AAACCTGCCGAGCGGGCCGCGGCGTCCGAATAGCAGCAGCAACACATAGCCGGTCTCACCGGTTGAACCATAGCCCAGCCGAACTGGCGCGATGCTCAGGTAGAGGTTGATTTCACTGCCGTCGTCGTATTTCAAGCGCAGGTCGCGGTTGGTCGCCGGGATAGACGTGGCTTCAACCAGACCTTCAATGTCAAAAGGCTGGTTATTTTTGTCAATTGGTCTACAAAGATCTCCTAACGGGGTGCCCTCACGAATATTATTGACGTCAAAGATATTCAGTGCGGCGCCGTTATACAAGCGTATCTTGGCTTGTTTATCGACGGCAATTACCGCGTCCGCCATGCTGTTTATGAGACTAGTCAGGCGTTCGTGTTCCAACTGCGCGCTCAGTTTGTCAATGGTTGTAGGCTTAAGCGTCATGAATGGTTTTAATTATGCCACAACTTCAGCTTGCGGCGAACCGCGCAATAAGGGCTGGGCGCCGCGAACCGCCTTGCGGAGCTGCTTTACGTCCGGCAGAACGCGTTCCATGGCCTGCCAAAAATCCGGTCCATGTCGCAGCACCTCAGTATGCGTCAGCTCATGCAGCAGAACATAATCTATCTGATCCCACGGCAACTGCATCAGGAAAAGGTTGAGGACGATGTTGCGGTGCCGGTCGCAGCTTCCCCAGCGGCTTCGCATCTGTTTGATGGTCACCTTATTATACGTAAAATTATATTCACTAGCTAAACTCTCCAGCCTCTGCGGCAGGAGGGCTTCGGCCTGGCTGCGCAGGGCTCGCAGGCTAGTACGTCGGGCAATCGATTGGACTTCCGGGCTAGAGACCGCCAGCTCGGGTGGATAGTAAATAATTACTTCTGTACTTTGTATCCGGCTGGTGACCCTGTCAGCGCCTGGCTTGTCTTGAAAGCGCAAACGGTGGGCCTTACCGACCTGCTGGCCATCCGTCAATAAAGTTGTCGGCCTCTGCTGGCTTTTGATCCATTCCAGATGCGATTGGGCGAATTTCAGACCAGCGGCAAAAGCCGTCCAGCGAGGGATGCTAACCTTAACCGCGCCGTCCGGCGCGATGCTAAGCCGCAGGCCGCGGCTAGATTTCCGCTTGTAGATAGTGACAGGTGTGCCGTCGCTCAGCACTGATTGTTTAAAAGCCATGTTTTGATCTGTAAACTAGCGTATTGATATATTGCGCCGCGCCATATCAACCCGGCCCGGTTTAGCCGGCGTTTGTGGAATCAGGTTGACCATGCCCGGTTTGATGGTTTTGGAGCTGGCGTCGTCGGTGCTAAGCGAGCCAATATCGCGCAATTTGCGCACCACGGCACTTTGCTGGGTACTAAACAGGTGTTTGCCGCTAACTACGGCATAAGTTTCGGTATGGGTCGGGTTTTGCATACCGCTAATCTTGCTCTCAAAAGTCGTACGATCCCAGCTGGAAGCGTATTTGTCGTCAGCTCGCCGGCGGTCGCGTTTAATATTACGGCCAAACGCCGTGTCCTGATCCATCTGGAACCAAACTATCAGCGGTATGGCGTGACAACGCTTAGCCAGCGCCCGCAATAAATAACGCTGTTTGGCCCGGCCAGCGTTAATGTCATAGATCACGCTGACTCCGGCCGCCAGGAACTCCTCGGCCATGTAGTTCATTAACTGTTCGACAATCTCGTTCTCGCGCTTGTCGTACTGCGGCTGCTCAAACAGTTCGCTGCGCACCCGATCAGCCTGTAAATGAGCGGCCTGGACGTTTTCGCAAAATTGCCGAGCAAAATACGTTTTGCCGGCGCCAGGAAAACCATACATCATAATCAAGAACGGCTTGGTCGGAACAATTTTTGCCATATCTATTAGGTATAGCAGATTTTGGCCATCATGGAAAGTAAAAACAGATGACAATTTACTCTTTTTGGCTTATCATAAGGCGGTCGTTATAGGGGCATAGTACAACGGCTAGTATGAGGGTCTCCAAAACCCTAGATCGTGGTTCGATTCCACGTGCCCCTGCCATACTTTAACCAGGAGGTGTCATGAGCAGAGCAACCCAATTAGGCAAATATTATCGGATGGATGACGGCGAGTTGCCATGGGTGTATGCCTATACCGAAGAATCTGGCGGTATTTTTGGTTTGGAAATGGACAGTTTATTAACATCGACCTTCTTCAGAAAGAGCCATTTGTCAGTTAGCTATGCCAAGCACACTTCGCGCATGATGGCACGAAGCGGTATTGTTACAGGCCCTGTCGAGGTCGGGTATGTAGCTTCGCATGGCGATGGCACAAGCCACGGCGCAACTTGGGCTAATTTCGCAAAATTGTTAGAACCTCTGTCCGAACTGGGTGAATTTCGAAAGATTGATGACCGTAATCTGGAGCTCCAGCTGGACGGATTGCAAAATATGGCTCTGGAGGGAGCAAACCGTCACGATGGTGGTTGGTCAGTCATACATGAAGGTCTGGTAGACGCTCGTGATGATATGCTGAACGGCCTGCGATGGCGCCAGGCACAACTCTATCAGGGGTTGGGCGAGCTGGCCACTAACTTCAGTGAACGCGAGGAAGCTGCCATGTCGGTCGTGGCCGCTTAAGTATTGATATAAATCACACTAGCAAGCATTTTATAACGCTTGTGCTATAGGGGCGGACGAGGTATAATCCACCGCAGGGAAACCCAAAAAATAAATTAAAAACGAGGACGATGAAAATACTTATGCTCGGGTGGGAGCTGCCACCCCATAATAGCGGTGGGCTGGGCGTGGCATGCTACCAGCTCTGTAAAGCTCTCTCTAAAGAAGACGTCGACATCGAATTCGTCCTGCCTTATGAAGCCGATCAACAGATAGATTTTATGAAAGTGACAGCCGCCAGCCCTGATGGTTTGGCGGCGATTTTGCCCGGCAACGGCGCCTATGACAGCCAGCGCTACGTCCTGCCGGACGGCAGCGAACAGCACCTGACCATCCACGACCAACAGCGGCTGTACGAGCGCAACGTCGCCCGGCTAGTAGAAAACAAGCAAGTTGATATCGTTCACGCTCACGACTGGCTGACTTTCCGGGCTGCTCTGCGCGTCAAAGAAGCTAAGGGCTGCCCCGTGATACTGCACGTCCACTACGTGGAGTCTGACCGTTGCGGCCACAAGCA
>CAYRVE010000096.1:0-3140 GCA_964427685.1 uncultured Candidatus Saccharibacteria bacterium
GCATGTCGCTAACAGTAATGCCTGGTGTGTCATCTATATAGATTTGGGCCTCGCTCAAAGTGCCCATGGCGTGGCCGATTTTCTCGAAGTCGGCGTCAGTTAGGTTGCCAGTGCGCAGCGCCCAGGCATCGACTCCAGACTCCATGGCAAGTAAGCGGTCAACCAGCTGTTCCTTGCTCATTTCCAAACTGAATAGCAAGACCGGCTGGCTGGCCTGGATGGCTATGTTGTGAGCGAAATTTAGCGCCAAGGCGGTTTTACCCATAGATGGCCGGGCGGCCAGAATAACCAGGTCAGAGCGCTGAAATCCCGCCAGCTTTTCGTCAACGTCCTTAAAGCCAGTGGGAACGCCGCGAATCTTAGACTTGTCCTTGTGCAGGTCATCTAACCGGTCGAAGCTTTCCGCCAGAATAGCCTCAAGGCTAATAACATCTTGCTGGACATGCGTCTGGCTAACTTCGAATAATCGAGTTTCAGCCTCTTCAATAAGCTCGCTCAGCTGCTTGGACTCATCTTGGCCCAATGCGGTGATGTCCTTAGAGGCGGTAATTAGACGCCGCCGCAACGATTTCTGAGCCACAATATCAGCATATTGTTCAACGTGCGCGGCCGTTGGCACAAAGTTAGTCAATTCAGTCAGGTAACTCGGTCCGCCAATGCCTTCAAGTTTGCCATTATTGCGCAGTTTATCTGTTAGTGTCAGCACATCAATGGCTTGGTGCTGTTCATATAACTGCTGGATGGCCTCATAGATCTGCCGGTGGCGCGTCTCAAAGAAATCCCCAGGCTGGATACTGTCGGCTATCTTGACGATGGCGTCGCTATCTATCAGCAAAGCACCCAGCAAGCTGGCTTCGGCTTCGCTGTTTTGGGGCTGCTGGTTGTTGATAGTAGTCGGTTCCATAAAATAACTCGCTGGTCTTATGATTCTAGCAGTTCACCGCCGCCAAAAATATTGCTTATGGCTGACAGCTCAGGCGCTTCTGCGGGGGGTGGTGTCTCAGTCGGAGCCGCAGTCTCATCGATAATGCATTCGATGGCTACAGTCTGGCCGGTCAGGTCTTTAATGATGTCCGCAACTAGCTTCTGGTTGGCCGGCTCTTTGAGGCGCTTTTGATGAAAGGCAAAGCCAAAAGCCAGCTCCAGTCTGCCATCTTCCAGCGTCGGTTGAGCCATCCGGGCAACGCCATATAAGGTATTGTGCTTTTGCTTGAGCGCCGCCAAAACTTGCGGCCACAGGCTTTCGTCAACCGCTAGCTGGCTTTTCTGGCTGGCCTCACTGGCGATCTCTGGTTTCTCCGGCGCCTCCGTTTGCTTGGGCCTTTCCGGCGGAGCCGCTGGCTTATGCGCGGGTTTTTTAGTCTGAGGCGCTTCATGAGGAGCATTAGCCGTAGGTGCACGTAGGTTAGCAAGCAAAACGATTTCCAGCAGGCTGGCTGGTTCATGCGATGCTGGCACACCGATAAGCTGTCCGAGCAATCCTAACGCCTGTTGCCGCTCCAACTGAAGCTGTCCCTCGGTTAGCTGAGCGCGAATAGTCTGGCCAAGCTGTTTGGCGATAGCCGCCGGCTGGTAACCCTGGTCATACATCCGGTTCAGGGCCTGCATAACAGCTGGTACGTCCGAAGAACCCTCAGCCAGCATTGCCAACAAATCATGGATAGCCTCGGCTGGCGGCAAACCGAGCTGCCGCTGGACATCATCCAGCTCAACAGCCGAACCATTGCTACTGACTTGATCAAGCATACTTATGCTATCGCGAAAACTGCCTTCACCGTGCTCGGCCAACAGCTCCAGAGCCTCGGGGCTTATCTTAATCTTCTCCTGCTTAGCAATATCCGCCAGATGTGCCACTACCTTGTCTTTATCAACCGGCTTGAAACTAAAACGCTGAGTGCGGCTGACAATCGTCTCTGGCAATTTATGGGCATCGGTAGTTGCCAAGATAAATATGGCGTGCGCCGGCGGTTCCTCTAGCGTCTTCAGCAATGCGTTAAAAGCCTCGCGGGTCAGCATATGCACCTCATCGATGATATAAACCTTGTACTTGGCCAGAGCCGGCGCCACGTAAACTTTCTCACGCAGTTCGCGAATTTCATCAATCCGCCGGTTGCTGGCGGCATCTATCTCAATAATGTCAATGTGAGCCGAGTCATCGCTGTACGGCAAGCCGTTAATCTCATGCGCCAGAATCCGCGCTACAGAAGTCTTGCCTACGCCGCGCGGCCCGGTCAAAAGATAGGCATGGCTA
The DNA here is from genome assembly GCA_964427685.1 of uncultured Candidatus Saccharibacteria bacterium. Taxonomy (GTDB): domain Bacteria; phylum Patescibacteriota; class Saccharimonadia; order Saccharimonadales; family UBA4665; genus JARIHC01. The sequence continues at coordinate 2,252 of CAYRVE010000096.1, forward strand.
ATCCGCCCCTGTTTTAGCGCTTGTGAAAGGGTTTTTGTGATATGTTCCTGGCCGACTATCTCGTCCAGCTTGCGAGAACGGTGTTTACGATAAAGAGCTTGTCCCATAGTCACCCTTTATTATACTCGCAACTAGCACGCAATGGTGTTGTACTTTAAGCCAGCCTAGAGGGCGGCTTCGAGGGCAGCCCACTCGGCGTTTTTGTCGTCTTCAGGGATGTTGACGCTCACCTGGTCGCCGGGCTTGGCTTTGAAATAAGTGACGCTAGCTAGCAATACGCGCAGTTTCTTCTTGTTAACTTCTACAAAATAATGGCCGTTTTCTAGTATCAGCGCGCCCACTACTTGCTTGCGCGGCACCGGGCCAATCTGCTTGTACAAGAAGGCGCCGTCTTCAGCGATGGTTAGTTTGAGGATATCACCTTGTACCAGCTTGGATTTGCTGGCATAGTTAGCCGGCACCGGATAGGTTTTGCCGTCCGAGCCAACCATGTTCTGACCGTCAAAAACGCCTTCTATCACCTTGCCCAGCGTATCTTCACGGGCTACTGGCGCAACTTTTTCATCATCACCAACAAGACTAATCAGCAACTCATTGGCGGCTGATAAGTTGGTTTCGGCTTCCTGGATAAGGGTGCGCAGCCTTTTTATCTGTTTATCTGGTACATCTGGCATTTGTATCTGTCTCTCGTTATAAAGTGTTTATTATAGGTACACTTTCCTCTTAAAAATTAGCATGTTTCTCTCGACAAGTCAAAAAAGTGTTGAGAGTTGTGGATAAATGGCGAGTATCAAGTCAGGACACGGGGCTATAGGTGTGCCTTCTTCATGAGATAATAGATATATGACCTATATTGACCCGAACATGCCGCTTAAGGACTTGGTTAAGC
>CAYRVE010000097.1:0-3134 GCA_964427685.1 uncultured Candidatus Saccharibacteria bacterium
ACGATGGCCGCTTTGCCTGATAAATTAATAAGTTCTTGTAATGATTTCATAAGCCCTCCCAGGTATCCTAAGCATAACAGACCAATCAAGCCCAAAAAATAATCACAACCGGTAAATCAATACCGGCTGTGATTAGTGTCACTAAGTCCGCTTAAGACTGGGAGATCTTTTTGAGATCGAGCGATAGCGCGATTAGGATCGGACCGACTATCAAAGCGTACAGGCCAAGGATCCAGACGAACGCCACGCCGGCGCTGGCTGGCTGGAATAGCAGGATGATGCCAGCTAAGATAGCCACGATGCTGCCGAAGACCATCAGCGTTCGGTTGGTAGAAGACAGGTTATCGCTAAAGGCCGCGACACCTTCCAGGACACCCCGGACAATCAGCATAAAGCCGATTAGCAGGATTAGCGTGGCAAATGTTACGTGCGGATGTCGCAACATGTAAACACCGACACCGAGCTCCGCAAAACCGAGCAATAGGGTTAAGAACCACGATCCCCTCTTAAAGATACTGCTGACGCCATGAATCAGGTCAACGACACCGGACACTAGTATGTAGGCGCCGAACAGGTACACCAGCGTCACTATAGTCAGCCCGGGCCAAAAGACCGCCGCGATGCCGAATAACAGCGCTAGAATTCCTCTTAATGTTAATGTCCACCAGTACTCTGATATGAAGCGTTTTTCTGCCGCGTCCATATGCACCTCCACTTTGTTAATATGCCTTTATAATGCTCCGAAACCGGGATTTGTCAAGCTTCAAGCTTATGGCTAGGTTAAGACCAGGTATATAAAGAACAGATAGATGATGATGTTCACCAGCCAGCTGTTTTCCTGCATCCAGTCGCGGAGTTTGGGCATGGCCCGCTCGGCGCGTTTACGGAACAATAAGTAGCTATACAGCGGGAAACCGGCAATCAACATTACTACCACCAGGAACGGCAAGGCGTACAACAAATCAGCCGGGCTGGAGCCGTGTGCCGCCAAATGCAGGCCGACGGTCAGCATCACCACGATGTCGGTCGGCATCAGGAAGATCAGCAACAAGGCCAACTTAAAGGCGGTGGCCGGCTTAGTTTCCTGAAGGCCGGTCATCCACTTAGGCGGCTTGGCAGTCTTGCGGCCCAGGTATGAACGGAGGGATAACGCAATCAGCAAGATGACCAGGATTACTTCGACGGCACTGGCCCAGTGCGGCGGCTGGCCGGAGGCGCCAGCCTTCAGACCGAACACCCGTGCGGCCACGAACACGGCGGTTATGAAGGCACTGGCCGCGAATAGTATTCCGAGCAAGTAGCTTAGGCTGACTTTTATGGCGTCTTTTTTAGCGGTGATAAAGATGATAGCCACCAAAATCTGCGGCCCCACCATGGTAGTAATAGCCAGCGGTAAAATACGCAGTTCCATGGGCTTAACTATACCAGAAAGGCGCCAGTTAGTGTCTAAGCAACACTGCTTATGCTAAACTAAGCCCATTACCACCTTAAACATAGGTTAAAAAAATGAGTAAAAAATCAAAAAATAATATTGGTGAAACACTATCGGGCCTGGTACTGCCAGGCGTCTTTATACTGTCTTGGATATACGCCCTCAGCGGTTCGGCGGCGCCGGGCGCCGTTGCCGGCGAAGCCACGGCCGCTGGTTATATACGCTGGTTGCTCTACTTTGCTGGTTTCGTGTTTCTTTCTTCATTCGTTATGCACTCGGTTTTCGCTAAAAAATTAGCCAAATCAATCGGCTGGAAAACCAACGGTTTCCAGTACGAAATCGCCTTCGTTTCGCTAGGCCTGGGGCTGGGCTGTTTCTACGCGACCTATCACGGCTTGGAGGCCTGGACAGCGATATCTCTGCCCATCATATCCTTCCTGTTCCTGGCCGGCCTCAACCACCTCAAAGAAATCATCCGCCAGAAGAATTACGCGCCCAACAACACCCTGATACTGATCTCGGACTTCGGCCTGCCAATCTCGCTGGCTGCCCTGTTGCTATCTCTTAATAAGTAAAGCTATGCAGTATTTAGGCCTGCGCAGTAAATATGAGCAAACTCCGGCTGGCCGCAAACAGCGTCGGACGGCTTACACGAAATTCCTGGACAAACTGACCTTCGTGGTCGGCGTGGTCGGCCCCTTCACTGTCATGCCGCAGATTTACACTATCTTTAGCACGCATTCGGCAGAAGGCGTGTCGCTGGCGACCTGGTCGCTGATATTCATCGTCACCTTCCCGTGGATCTTGTACGGCATGGCCCACCACGAGAAAAACATCATCATAAGTTTTATCTTGTGGGAGGTCATGAACCTCAGTGTGGTCATCGGCGTTTTGCTGTATAGCTAGACGTCGATTACCACAAGCGTTTTAAAGAAAACTATACTTGTATAAATATCAATAATATATTAAAATACCTCAGTAAACCTACTGATTTACTCTCGTGTTCATTATTGATCTCGATCGAAGGGTTAGTTGGTTTAGCCCTTTAACATTCGATATCACTTAAACAAACAATAAAAATAATTCTCATTCGTGAGGATACATGACCGATTAAAGGATGATGCTATATGGCTAGAATCCTGGTTGTTGGCGCAGGTGTTGTAGGCCAAGCAACCGGTAAGGGCTTGATCGCGTGCGGCCATGATGTCTCTTTTGTTGACGTCAGCGTCGATACTGTGCGCAAGCTAAGAAACGAAGGCTACGAAGCGTTAACCCCGGTGGATATGAATCTCTCGGGCGTCGACGCGGTCTTCGTATCGGTACCAACCCCAAGTGATGAGCGCGGCATGCAAACCAAGTATCTGGATGCGGCCAGCCAATCCATTGGGGAGGCGCTCGGCAAGTGCGATGACCTGGACTATCCAGTCGTGGCCTTCCGTTCAACCATGGTGCCGGGTACTACCAGAAACCTACTGATTCCACTGCTGGAGTCAGGTTCGGGGAAGCTAGCCGACAAGGACTTTGGGGTGTGTTACAACCCAGAGTACTTGCGTGCTTACAACGCCCATGAGGATTTTCAATCCGTAAGGGTGGTGACCATCGGAAGTGCAGCTCCGGGTGACCAGGCAAGCAAAAAAATGCTCATGATATATGAGCCGTTGCATGCTCCTGTTCACCACTTCCTGACATACGAGGAAGCGGA
>CAYRVE010000098.1:0-3116 GCA_964427685.1 uncultured Candidatus Saccharibacteria bacterium
ATCGGCAACGATGAGCCAGACACCTGCTACCCGGAAGGATCCGCCAACAACAGCTGTGATGGTGGCGGCGGCAACGACACCTGCGTTACCGAAGAAGAGACCACCAAGTGCATTGGCGGCGCAGGCGACGATGTTTGCAAAGCAACCGGTAACGGTGATGCGTGTTATGGCGGTACAGGCAACGACGTTTGCAAAATGGGACCCGGGGAAGATAAATGCCTTGGTGAAGCCGGCAAAGACCGCTTGTACGGTGGATCCGGTTCGGATTATCTCGCCGGCGGTCCAGGCAACGACTACATCTACGGCGAATCCGATTCGGACAAGCTCTACGGCGAAGCCGGCAACGACCACCTCTTCGGAGGATCCAGTTCGGATAAGCTGTATGGCGGTACAGGCAACGACAATCTCAACGGCGGACCTAGCCCGGACAAACTCTACGGTGAATCCGGCAAGGACTTCTGCAGCGGTGAATCGGGAGTCGGTCGTTCCTACGACTGCGAGAGCGGTCCAGGTAATTGATAGCTGAATCTAGCTAAAAGTACAGAACTCCCTCAGGACGCGAGGCCTATGCCGTTTTATGAACGAGCAAAGGGACCCTGAGGGAAAAGGTGATGCGAAGACGTGTCGAGGATGATGTTGAGCCTTCAGGTTCATTCCCATTTTCCACCTCTTTTCTACACCTTTCTCACTTCTATGAGTTCATACTCATACTGACGAGTCCTGAAAGGACGAAAAGTGAAAAGAACGTCTACTAAGGGGAGCCAGACCTTGTAAAATATCATATTTTATGGTATTTTATTTTTATGATACGCCCTGAAGAAGCGTGGGACAAAGAACGCGGCGACCTATGCGAGCAGTTTATAGAGTCAGCTCAACGTCATAATTTTAGAAACGCCTATACTTTCACTATGGTTGGCGGCCAAGCCATGCGTGCATATGGGGTAGGTAGGTGCGTGTTCGACGGTAAGCCCTACGAAGGTTGGCAATGGCCTACCTTTCTTTGTGAAGACAATGAACTAAGAATAAGCAGGCGCCCCGCGACTAGCCACAGTACCCCACCATACGGATATAAAAATGGCGAGTTAAGAGAAGTGTCACGGCCAGGGATTAGCCACGTGACTCCGGGGTATTTTTCACGCGGGACCAAATCAGTAACAATAGGGTACAGCAATGAATGGGGTACACATCTTGGGCGAAGAATGCATGTGAGCCAAGTGAATCCTTGGCAGCAGGAGTGGTTCTTTCCTGATCGAACACCGATAACAGGAGAAGTGGTATCGGGCGTAAAATTTCGTGAGACGCCTCTCGAAGACGTGATTGAGGCCCATGATACGGCCTTAAATTTGTCGGCTACGACTGCCTGGCAAATAGAAAGCGGCAAGGCCATGGCCAGTCCATTGTTGAAAAAAATATATAGTCATCTATTGCCTGGCGCTTAGTAGTTCGAGCGACACGCATTCTCGCCATTACCGCTTTGCCGGTTTTATGCTAATGTTAAGAAGATGTTAGCGAAAAGCGTCAATATTATCAGATACGTGCTAGGTGGCGGGGGGCTTTATCTGGCGCTAGGACAGCTTCATTCTGACTTGCCCAAGGCGGCGGCGCTGGCTTCGCTGACGGCCGTCGGCTTCGTGGGCGTCCTGAGCTTCGTCAGCCATGTATTGCTCCATAAGCAGGATGCTAAGCAAATCGGCTTCAAAACGGATAGCGTGAGCTTCCAGTTTGAGGTGGGGTTTGCTAACCTGGCGTTTGGCGTGGTGGCGTTTATAAGCTACTTCGCCCACTGGGGCTTACGAGCCAACACTGTTTTGCTTTTATCCTATGCCCTGTATCTGTTCCAGTCAGCCATTTTGCATGTCTATACGGCCCGCGCCAACAAGAAAACCCGCCAGGCCAACCTTATCAGGGCGGGCTTAACATTCGTTTTCAGCGGAATGATGCTTTACATTGTTGCTAAGGTCCTTGGTTCCGGGCAGTTCTAGACTGATACCAGCAGGTGGTTCGGCTGCGAGGTCATAACTTCTATTTGCGCGTTGCTTGAGGCCGCATCTAAATATTCGATGTGAGTATCCGTAACTCGTTCGCCGCGGGTCAGGACAGGGATCCCTGGCGGGTATGGAATGATATGTTCAACACAGGTTCGGCCGACAGCTTCGTGCAGCGGCACTAATCTCGACTGGCTAGTAATGTCGCCCTTCTCTATAACCCGAGGAAAAGGCGGCATATCATTGACCGCGACGGGCAGCTTATCAACCGCCTCCTGGATGGCTGCCGCCGTTTGGACGGCCTGTGCCACAGTGTTCTGAAAGCCAACCACCAGCAACAAGTTATGGGCTTCGGACTTTTCGGATATGATACCTTGCGCCTCGAGTTCATGCCCGACGTCAGAAGCATTCCTATCCTCAAAATGCAGCAGCAATTTGGTCGGGTCGCTAAACGAACGGACGGCACAGCTGCCAGTCTCCTGAATCAGGCTGGTGAAGTCCTTGGAAAACTCGACCAGCTTCTGGAGCTCTGCCTCGCCGCGAGTCTGCATAAATTCACGAGTCGCGTCCATGCCGGCCAGTAAGTGAAAAGACGGCGACGTGGTGGACAAGGATCTGTAGGACCGCCTCAGGGCATCCTTGTCGATCCTGCCGTCACGCCAATGTATCATCGACGTCTGCTGCAAGGCATTACCTTGTTTGTGCGTTGATTGGGTGCAAATGTCGGCGCCAGCCTGCATCGCCGACACCGGCAGCTCATCAGAAAACGGGAAATGCGCTCCCCATGCTTCATCGACATAAATCACCGTCTCCGGGAACTCTTCACGCACCTCGCCGACTAACTCTTCTAGATCTGTCGAAGCGCCATCATACGTCGGGTTTGACAGTAATAAAACATTTGGCTCAACCTGGCGCATGTTATCGATAACTTGGTCAACCGCGTTTGGCAAGAAAACGTGCAGCTCGTCATCAAATACAGGTGGAATGAATTCAAGCTCAGCGCCATAGTCACTGGCAGCCGTAACAACTGACATGTGCACGTTGCGGCTGCTCAAGATACGCAGATCGCCATTCATCTGGTCCTGTAAACCTCTAATAACCACGAAGTTGCTGCCGGTCGTGCCGTTAACA
>CAYRVE010000099.1:0-3041 GCA_964427685.1 uncultured Candidatus Saccharibacteria bacterium
TCGCCAAAGACCTGCTGGCCGCCATAAGCCCCGGCGTAACCAGGCACATTAGGCTGGATATTATAGACCACAATTACGTATTGCGGCTTATCGCCGCCCACAAAGCCCACATAGGTGCCGTTATATTTGTGGTCATAATAGCCGCCGCCTGGCTTGGCAATCTGGGCGGTGCCGGTTTTACCGCCTACTATGTAATTAGGTGGAAAATTTAGATAAGAAAAGCCCTCTTTAACGTGCTCCTGCACCACGTACTGCATTAGCGGCACCATTGCCTGGCTGGTTTTGGCTGACACCGCGTGCTGTTCGAGAACTTTGGGCGGCACTGTATGAGTTTGGCCACTCGGCGAGACAATCTGGTCCACGACATGCGGCTGGTAGTAGGTGCCGCCGTTCAAGACAGCCGAATCGGCGGCGGCCATCTGCATAGCCGTTATCTGCACGCCCTGGCCGAAGGCCGTGTTGGCGTAAGTCAGGTCTATGCCGGCGCCGTTGTCTTTCGGCGGCGGCACGTCGGGCGAGGCTTCGTAACCCTGCTCTATACCAGTCGGCTTGCCCAGCCGGAAATGATTGGTCATATAGTCGTACCAGGCGTTGCGGGCTTTGGTGTTAATCTGTCCGCCGCCCATTTGCATCAGTTCCCAGGTGGCACCGGTGTTCAGCGACAGGTTGAGCAGGCTGGCGATGGTTTGCTGGCGGGCGCCGCCATCCTCTTCTATATCAGTGATATTAAAGCCGTCAACTATCCAATGCGCCGGGTCATAAAACGACGTGTTAGGCTGGATGACACCCTGGTTCAACGCCGCCGCGGTGGTCAGGATTTTCATCGACGAACCCGGCTCGATAGCATTAGTAACCACCGCGTTCTGGAAAACCGCCGGATTACTGACCGATTGGTAATTAGCCGGGTCATAACTCGGATAATTGGCCATGGCCTTCACCTGGCCGGTGTTAACGTCCATAATCACGGCGCTCAAGCCCTGGGAATGCGTCTTTTCATATTCACTTTTGAGAATGCTTTCCATCTGGCTCTGCATGGCCATATCAATCGTCAGCACCACGTTGGCGCCATCCTTCAGCGCCGTCTCGATATTATCCTTGCTGGCCGCCAACGGTACGCCATTAACGTCGGTTACGGCCTTTACTTGCCCGGCTGTGCCCTTCAGCTGGCTGTTCAGAGCCTGTTCTACGCCATACTGGCCATCGCCGTTGTTATCTACAAAACCCAGCAGCTGGGCCGCCAGCGCCCCCTGTGGATAGGTGCGGTAATCCTGTGCCTGGGTGCCAACTCCCGGTATTTTCAGAGCCAGCAAGCGCTGACTTTGGGCGCTGTTCAGCCGTTTGGCTAAAATGGCGTAACGAGTACCTTTTGTGCTCATCAATTTAGCATAACTAGTAGAGTCGCCACCGATGATACCGGCAATTTTAGCGGCTGACTGATCAACATTTTTAACTAGCGTCGGGTCGGCGTACAAAATGTACAATTGCTGGTTCAAAACAATCGGCACCGTGACGCTACCGTCATGAGCCGCAATCGTGCCGCGGGCCGCTGGAATCTGGTACTGCTTAAGCTGGTCACTGAGGGCCGCCGTTTTATAATGATCGTAGCGAATAACCTGCACGTAAAAAAGCCTTACGCTAAAGATAACCAGCACAGCTACCAGCAAGCCGTACCACAGCCGGATGCGGCCGACAGTTTTATTAGATGAGTTTGTGTTTGGCGGAGCCATAAGCTTATTATAAAACAACCGAAGGCCTGATGATAGGCTCCGAGCGGCCTTAGCTAGTTCTTGGCAGTGGCGCTGGGCGCGACTGACACCATATTCTTGGCTACAGCGCTATTCTGCACTCGGCTGAGCGACTGCAAACGGGCCGAGTCAACCTCTAAGTTGTCGTTCTGGCTTTTTAAGCGAGCTTGCTGTTCTTGCATGCCGTTTATCTGGTAGCCGTAGGCATTGGTCTTAGTCACCTGCGTCAGATACAATAATCCGAGCAAACAGGCCAAGACAATCAAAATAATGGTATTACTGACCGGCCCCAGGGTACGAGCCCGCACCTGAAAGCTAACCGAGTTCTGGTTGCGGCCGGAAAAGCGTTGGCGATTCATGGCCAGACTGCTTGAATATGTCATTTAGTTCCTTTTTTTATGTTTGTTTTTGAGCTTGGCCCAGCCCCGCAAGCAGGGCTGGAGCCTTTCGGCCGTTTAAACCACGCGAACGTGAATTTTATAGGCCCGGGAGCTACTTTTTACCTGTATAGGCATTAGAGTTCCCTTTCTGTGTTTATTTTCACTGCGGCTCGCAGTTTAGCACTACGGGCTCGCGGATTATGGGCAATTTCGGATGGGGTAGCGGTTACGGGGCGCTTGGCGAGCAGTTTGATCTGCGCGTCATAGTGTCCGGCGCTGGCAGTTTGGAAAGCTTGTTTGACTAAGCGGTCTTCCAGGCTGTGGAAGCTGATAACAGCTATCCGTCCGCCAGGAGCTAGTAATTCCAGCCAGATCGGTAAACTCTGCTCTAACTGGTTCAGCTCGTCGTTGACGGCCACGCGCAAGGCTTGGAATGTCCGCGTCGCCGGATGAACCCGGCTGTAACCCGGCCACGCCTGGGCGGCTAGATCGGCCAACTGGCTAGTGTCAGTTAGCGGCCGCGCGGCTACAATCAGCTTGGCAATTTGCCGCGACTTCGGCTCTTCGCCATAGCGCTTGAGCAGTTCAGCCAACCGGCCCTCGTCATAACTATTGACGATGTCTCCAGCTGTTAACGCCTGGCTCTGATCCATACGCATATCGAGTGGTCCCGATTGCTTAATGGCAAAGCCCCGTTTTGCTTCGTTAAGGTGCGGTGACGATACGCCCACATCTGCCAAAATAAGATCGAACTGCCGACGATTGACCTCAGATAATTCCCGGCTGGCCTGCAGGAAGTCCTGCTGGCATAGCTCTATCTGATCGCCAAACCGTTCCCGCAGCTGGTCGATAGCCGCCTCATCGCGGTCTACCAGACCGCTGCCATCCAGGTTGCCGGTCAGCTCCAGTACCGCCG
>CAYRVE010000100.1:0-2983 GCA_964427685.1 uncultured Candidatus Saccharibacteria bacterium
CGGCTTAAGGAAATTAAGTCTTACCGCGGCCAGCGCCACGCCTCTAATCTGCCGTCTCGCGGCCAGCGCACCAAGACCAATGCTCGCACTCGCCGCGGCCGCAAGGTCACGGTCGGCGGCACGGCTAAGAAGGTAGCCTCTAAGACCTAGGATTAATATGGCAGACGATAAAATCACACCACCAGCTAAAGAAGAAACGCCCGCCAAGGAAGCCCCTGCTAAGGAAGCGCCAGTTAATGAGGCGCCAACCAAAGAGGCTCCTGCTGCCGAAGATACCACGGCCGCCAAGAAGCCAGCCACGCCGAAGCGCCGCAAGACCAAACGGTCTGTGCCGCACGGCCAGCTGCACGTCCTGGCAACCTTTAACAATACAATCGTGACTTTTACAGATACTAAGGGCAACGTTTTAACTTATTCCAGTGCTGGCGCCTGCGGTTTTCGCGGCTCCAAAAAGGGCACCGCTTATGCCGCCCAGGTAGCTGCCGAGCGGGCCGCCACCTCCGTCAAGCAGCAGTATGGCCTATCCAAAGCCGATGTATTCATCAAGGGTATTGGCCTGGGCCGCGACGCGGCTGTCCGCACCCTCAACGGCATGGACATTCAAGTTGAGACCATTCACGACGTTACGGGCGTGCCGCACGGCGGCGTACGACCCAGAAAGGCCCGGAGAGTTTAATATGGCACGCGACCGTCAATCTATCGTTAAAATGAGCCGCCGCGAAGGCTACGCTTTGCACCCCAAGGCCCACAAAGCCCTGGTCAAGCGAACTTCTAAGCCCGGCCAGGGGCCCAACGCCCGCGGCCCGCGCGGCCGTGCCAGCCAGTACTCTTTGCAGCTGCGTGAAAAGCAGAAGGTCAAACGTTTGTATGGTCTATTAGAGCGGCAGTTCAGCAACCTCATGAAAGAAGCCAGTCGCAGCCAGGGCCAATCCGGCCAAACGCTCTTACGGCTCTTGGAGCAACGCGCTGATAACGCCGTTTACCGTGCCGGTTTTGCACCCTCCAGGCGGGCCGCCCGCCAGTTGGTCACTCACGGCCACTTCTTACTCAACGGCACCCGGGTAGACATACCGTCAATTCGTTTAAAGCCTGGCGACACTCTGGTTCCCCGGCCACACGCCCTTAAGACCGAATACTTTAAGAAGATTGATGATAATAGTCCGGCGCCTGGTGAAATACCGGCGTGGTTGAAAGTTAATCGTAAGAAATTGGAATTATCGGTTACAGCCCTGCCGTCCCGCGACGACGCTGAACCGGATATCAATGAGCAGTTAATTGTCGAGTATTACTCGCGCTAAAAGAAGGAGATAGCACCTATGTCAAACAGTATTCACACCCCCGGACTCGTCAAGGTAGACGAGCACAGCGCCAACAGCGCCACGCTGGCCATCGAGCCGTTGCACAGCGGCTATGGCATGACGCTTGGTAACAGTTTGCGCCGCGTATTGCTGTCCAGCATTTCTGGCGCTGCCGTCACGTCATTTAAGATAGAAGGCGTTACCCATGAATTCACCGATGTTAAAGGTGTTAAAGAGGATGTCGTCGATATTATGCTGAACCTCAAGGGCGTGCGTTTCCGGGTCTACGGCGACGAAGCCCAAGACTTGCGTATCACCAAGTCCGGTAAAGGCGCCGTAACCGCCAAAGATATCGAGACCAATGCTGATGTCGAAGTTGTTAACCCGGATCACGTTATTGCCACTATTGATGACGCTAAAGGCAAATTAGTTGTTGACCTGCGCGTAGAAGTTGGCCGCGGTTACCGTACTATCGAAGAAGGCGCTATCAGGAAATCTAGCGATATGATCGCCCTGGACGCCGTCTTTAGCCCGGTCCTCCGCGTCCGTTACAAGGTTGAAAATACCCGTGTTGGCCAAATTACCGACCTCGATAAACTGGTCATTACCATTGATACCGACGGTTCTATTACACCGCAAGACGCTTTTGAAGAAGCTGCCGCTATCCTGATCAATCAGTACACGGCGCTAGCCGGCAAGACTCGCGTAGAAAACGAAGAGCCAGCCGCGGTGGACAGCCCTGATTCACAGTTCGGTGGCAACGTCATGGGTGACGAGCCGACTGCTTTGGATACGTCCATAGAAGACCTCAACCTGTCAGCCCGCACTACCAACGCTCTGATTAACAACGACATTCACACTATTCGCGACCTGTTTGCTCTCAACGATATTGAACTGCGCGACTTAAAGGGATTTGGCAGCAAAGCGCTAGACGAAGTTAAGGAAAAACTAGCGGAGTTGGAGCTCTAAGATGCATCGCCACGGCTACCAAGGTCGAAAACTGCACCGCGAGCGCGACCAGCGCCGCGCGCTCATTAAGGGTCTGGCTGATTCGCTAGTGAAATATGAGTCTATCGAGACCACCCTGCCCAAGGCCAAGGAGCTGGTACCTTACGTGGAGAAATTAATCACCAAAGCTAAAAAGGCTGATCTGCACAATCGCCGCCAAGTTATCAGCGGTCTCCAGACTGTAGAGAGCGCCCACAAACTAGTCGATGAAATTGCCCCCAAACTAAAAGGGCGCGATAGTGGCCACCTGCGGATTGAGAAAACCCGCACCCGCCGCGGCGATAACGCCCTATTGGCCCGCGTCAGTTTCGTGGATGACCTGAAGGCCGCACCGGTAGCTAAAAAAGCGGCCGCTCCTGAAGAAAAACCAGCCACTAAGCCGGCCGCTAAGAAAGCCCCGGCTAAAGCCAAGCCAGCTACTAAAACAGCCAGCAAGGAGTCTAAATAATGAAAACTTATAGCGCCAAACCGACTGACGTAGACCGCAAGTGGTACGTTGTCGACGCCTCAGAGGCGCCGCTAGGCCGCTTAGCCACCCAAGTTGCCCAGCTGTTGACCGGCAAAGGCAAACCGCAGTTCACCAAGCACATAGACTGCGGTGATTACGTGGTCGTTATCAATGCCAGCAACCTGGTGGTTACCGGCAACAAAGCCGACAAGAAGGTTTACTACAGCCA
>CAYRVE010000101.1:0-2965 GCA_964427685.1 uncultured Candidatus Saccharibacteria bacterium
CAGACAACAGCGCGCTCATTAGACCTATCAAGCCGCCGCTTAGCGCGTAGGTGCGGTCGATAACTGCCTCGTCAAAACCGCGGCTTGTAAAGAATTCCAGAAGGACCGGTTTATCCGGCCGCTGGATGGTGATAGTCTGGGCTCGCGAACGGACGGTTGGCAGCAGGGCCGGTTCATAACTGACGGTTATCATAATTACCGTTCCGGCTGGCGGCTCTTCTAGGGTTTTGAGAAGCGCGTTCTGCGCCTCAGTTGTCATCAAATGACCATCTTCTATGATAACTACTCTGTTGTACGACTTATCGCTAGGTACCTTTAGCCGCAGGAACCGTTCCAGCTTACGCGCCGACTCAATACCGATGGCCTTGCCGTCTTCCGGGCTAACAGTTAGGCCATGTCCGTAGGTTTCAAAACCGCCGGATGGCAATTCTAAAATTGTTTCAGCCAGGCGCCGTGTTAACGCTAACTTGCCGCTGCCCTCTGGGCCGGCCAACACTAGAACTTGTGCTGGAGCACCAAGGAAAGACTCCAGTTGGCGGCGGGTAGCAGTGTGAATTAGCATGTCTTTCATGACGATGCTAACTCCTTAAAAAGCGGTGGTACCGGCGATTCAAAAACTTTTCTAGCCTTGCTTGGCAGGGTAATTTCCAAGCTGGTAGCATGCAAGAAAAGCCGGTCAGCGGCTGAGCCGTCATATAATGTGTCGCCAACTATTGGATGCCCTATCTGATTAAGATGAACGCGCAACTGGTGCGTTCGGCCGGTGGTTGGCTTCAACTCTAATAAGCTGTAGCGGTTTCCGGATTGTAAAACTTTGTAAGCCGTAACAGCCGGTTTGCCATTGGCGCCCACTCGGAAAGTCTGCGGCTTTTTAGGGTTGCGCTCAATTGGCATATCGATGACCGCTGTCTCGCGCGAGGGCATGCCTTCAACTACAGCCGTATAGGTCTTCTTAACTTTGCGCTCTGAAAACTGCTTTTGCAGCCAGCTAAGTGCTTCCGGCGTCTTGGCACAGATCATGACGCCAGAGGTAGCCCGATCCAACCGGTGGACTATACCAGCCCGCTCGCCACTTAAGTTTTTCACTCTAGACTCCAACCAAGTCGCTACCGTAGCCTCCGGATTAAACGCGCCCTTGCTGTGGCTCAAAACGCCAAGCGGCTTATCAATCACTACGCAATTATTATCCTCATAAATGACCGGCAACTCGATCTCCGGTATTTCGGGTGGTATGAGCGCTTCGTCGCTAATCTCAACTTTATCGCCGACACGGACTTTGTATCCCGGTTTAGTAACCGCGGCGCCATTAACTAGCACTTTACTGTTTTCGATCAAATGTGAAGCGGCGCTCCGGCTGAGTTTTGACATCTGCCTGACAACGTATTGATCGAGCCTCTCCGTTGTCGTTGTTTCCGGTTCACTCACGCGTATCCAGGATCTTTCTAGCCATGCCTATTAGACGCGGGTCAGCCCGATATGACTGTTCAGCAAGTTCATTATCACCGGCAAACTCGGGAAACATGAATTCTGGGTGACGGGCGTGAAATGCGCGTATAACTGTGTCTATCGCGGCAACTTCCTCGCCGGTTTCGTGCCCACTAGCCTCATATATGATGGTTTCCCTGAGCCCAAGCAATGCCATAGTGAAACGTGCCTGATATATCGGGTTCATGTGGTATATGCGCTCAAAGCCTCGGGCTTCTGGCCATTGTGATGTTCCTGGTAAAGGAGCGTTTTCTCCGTCCATCAGGGCCTCAGGCCGACGGCTTTTTGGACTGCTAACAACCGCTCGCCGGCTATTTTATTCATCTTTGTCTCATCCAACTCGAGTTTTTGGCTAATTTGGTGATCGTCAACCCTGGCAAGCTTGGATTGGAACTCTTTTAAAAAGTCTTCGACCTTATCTGCCACGGCTTTCTTGAGTGGGCCGTACTGGTCTTGACCGATGAACTCATCCGGTTCGCCACCAAGTAGCTTGAGAATATCCAGTAAGTTGCTGATACCCGGTCGGCGCTCATAATCATACTGGACCTGGCCCATGCTATCCGTTTCGGCGGCCATAATCTTCTGGCGAGCTACGTCCGGCGAATCCGTCAGGAATATCACGCCCTTACCCGTATCGTCGCTCTTGCTCATTTTTTTAGCCGGATTTTGCAAATCACGGATCCTAAGCCCTTGATCCTTGCCAAAAAATTCATGCTGTTTCTTAACCGGCCGAGGCACTACGAACAAGTTGTCAAAGCGTTTGTTTAGTCGTTCAGCAATATCGCGGGCGAATTCCAGGTGTTGCGACTGATCATCGCCAACCGGCACGTATTCCGCACCATACAGCAAAATGTCCGCCGCCATTAACACAGGGTAATTAAACAGACCAACGCTAACCCGGTCATCGTGCAGCTGCGTGGTCTTATCTTTAAATTGCGTCATGCGGCTCATTTCGCCGAAACCGGTAAAACAATCTAAAATCCAAGTTAATTCGCTGTGGGCTGGAATGTAGCTCTGACGGTAAATGTGAACGTCGGGGTTATCTAGCGGTAGGCCGGCGGCCGCGAAAACGCGCAGGTTCCGCATAATTGATGCCTGTAGCTGACCATGATCGATAGGCGTGGTAAAACTATGTAAGTCAGGGACGAATAAATTAACCTGATATTCGCCAGATTTTTCACGCGCCATATCGACCAGGGGCAAGAGCGCGCCCAAGTAGTTGCCAATATGCAGGTCATTGTTAGCCCGCAGGCCTGTCAGGATTACCGGTTTTGCCATATTTATCCTTATTATAGCTTACAGTCCGGCGATTTTATATGCTACGGTTGCCGAACTGTTTCAACTGTTTGAGCCAGCATTTTCAGCATTGCCTCGGTTTCTTCTAGGCCGCTGCACTCATCTGTAATGCTTTTTCCGTATTCTAGCTGGCCTCTATGATTTTTTGCCAGGTCTTGTCTGCCGCTGACCAGATTGCTTTCTA
>CAYRVE010000102.1:0-1650 GCA_964427685.1 uncultured Candidatus Saccharibacteria bacterium
CGGATTTAGACCAAAAACCTGAGCAATACGAGAGGTGGGAGGAATAGCCGCCGCTTTTTCAAGTTTTCCGGCTTGTATCTCTTCACCTTTAAGTCCCCGCTCTGCCTGTTGGTTCTCTTTTGTTTGTTTCAGCTCCCGACTCTTTAAACCTTCTTCTGACGTGTTATGACGCATCGTTTCAGCTAATTGGTTAGCCTCGATTTGAGCCTTAAACTTAGCAACGGCAAGTTCTCTGTCTTTAATACCGAGGTCTTTAATGGTACTAATGGCTTCTGGTATTTGGGACGCACTCATCATAGAGATAGTCTTAGGATCAAAGCCTAGAGCAGACAGGAACAGCCCTTGGGACTGTTGAGCAGCCTTGGACTGAGGACTATTAGGGTCCATCGAATCGAGCTTAGCGCCCGCTTCGACATTCTGTACATTCGCTTCTCTAGCCCCTTTGAGAGCATTTAATTGCAGTTCCGCTTGTCTATCCTGTCTGTTTTGTAAATTCTGTTGGAAACCGGGGTTGCCGGCTCTAGCTACACCTTGCATAAGGGCATCGGCTAAACCTGTGCCCGCATTGGCTAATACTCCTCCAATGCCATTCTGTTGGCCTAGAATGTGATTTGAGACCGCCATTTGCTGCTCAGGGCCATATTGACCTAAAGCCTGCTTTTGTTGGCTTATATAGTTAGAAATGGCATTCGGGTTTGTAGCTGGCGCTACTGGCGCCGGAGGGGGTGCCGGAGGCAGCCCAACCTTTGGATCAAATTGTACAGGAGGGGGCTGATTTCCCGCAGCTAGGGCGTCTATACCAGAAGTATCCGTAATTTCATTAGGATCAACAACTCCACCGTCCGCATATTTCTCGTGCGGGGTTGTATTGATACCGGGACCTGATTTTTCTCTATGAGGTGTACTAACCATACCGCCGCCAGCAAAGGCATTGTCTGTACTCACTTCATTTGCGGCAGGAGGGTTTTGACCACTTGCGACACCATTAGCAACCCCTTGTAATCCGGTCGTATCTGTGCCTAGAGTAGAATCTTGAACAACGGGTTTACCAAACATCTGCATTAAATATGCTTTAACTGCATCCATATCGTGATTAACACCGTCTTTAATTCCCTGCTGAAATTCATCGCCTTGAGAGTTATCGGTTACAACGGCTCCGCCGGAAGCATACCCTTGTTCATTAGGTTTCGGGTTCATACTACCTTTCTTTTTATCGGGGAACATTTGCTTTACCTCTAATGTGCTGCATGGCCTGCAACAACGTTGCGATATCTTCCGGATGACTTTGCGTAATAGATCTGGGTATCACTACCTCGCCGGGGCTAAGCTGTGCGTGAACTGTGTCATTCTGTGAACTGTCTCCGGGCACCTGTGCTCTGCCGGGAACCTTACCGCCCTGTTTCATGCACATTCCGCCATTGCACATACACATCGGGCCATGTACAGGACCGCCGTGAGCGTAACCTGTATTAGGATTACCGGGAGTTGCTTCAGTAGGGGGAGCTGGTAAAGTACCACTTCCTTGCCCATAAGGGGCATACTGTTGCGTATTGGCGGAAGCCGGAGAGGCTTGGGAGGTTAAACCGTTAGCGAGAGCGCCGGCTGCGGCACCTCCAGTTTGCTTGGTGGCGGACTCAACGAACAAGACGG
>CAYRVE010000102.1:1660-2906 GCA_964427685.1 uncultured Candidatus Saccharibacteria bacterium
CGGCTGCGGCACCTCCAGCGGGACCACCGTACATAGTTCCTAATGCGGTCGCCCCTGCTCCTATAAGACCGGAGTAAATCCCGGCATTCTGTTGTCCCTGTTGTTGCTGAAGATTCGATAGACCGGTTTGTTTCTGAAGCTGATCTTGATAGGCCGTCTGGGGAACTTGGGCATTATATTCTAACTGCTGATTCTTCAATCCTGTATTTGCTTGATTAACTTGGTTTTGTGCGGCAGTATTAGTAGCGTTTGCTTGCTGTTGATATCCGGCATTCGTCGCAGCGGCGGCCTGCTGATTAGCGGCATTAAACTGCTGCATGGCATTCTGAGCAGCGGCCACAGTATTGGCTTGCGTATTCTGTTGACCCTGTAACTGGCCGCCTAATGTTCCCTGACTTGCTAGAGCATTTAAAGCTGTTTGATAATTCTGATACTGCGCTTGAAGGGCTGCCTGATTAGCAGACTGAGCATCTTGTCCGGCATTTTGCTGCGCTAAAGCCGCTTGTAAAAGTCCCGGAGCTACTCCTCTTGCTTCTGCCTGTTGGTCAATTGCGCCTCTCTGACCTGCTAAATTTCTGGCGCTGTCCTGTTGTATTTGAGATTCTTGGGCCTGCTCTGTAGCATCCCCCGCAGCGCCTTGTTGGGCTGTTTGAGCTAATTGGGCTAAAGCCTGTTCTTGAGCGGAAGTGCCCGACTGGTTTACATTCTCAGAGGCTAAAGCATTATTCTGTTGTAAGAAGGCCTGCATCTGCGCCGGAGTCATTCCGACAGCAGCCGCATACTGCTGCAATTCAGGCAAACTTAATTGCTGAATTGTAGGAGTCTGTAAATTCTCTAAATCGTTTGTAGCGGCGGAGGAGTCTCCGCCAGTTAATGCATCTAAAAGTCCGGCCATATTCTAGCTCCTTAGTGCTTAATACCTAATTTGGTCAATTCTTCGGAATTTGGAAGGGGATTGTAACCTTGAGTTGTTTTACCAGCCGCCGCATTCTTTAAATCTTGAAGTGCGTATTGAGGATTAATAGCTTGCTCAATCACTTGTAAAGGATTATTGATAGCCCCTTTAATCGTGTTAGCGATACCTTTGTGTGCGGCAGCCGCATGAGCGGCATCAGCAGTAGCAGTTAATTGATTAGCCTGCGCCTGAGCGTCTGCTCTTTCCTGCGCCGCCGTATTTGTCGCATTCTGCAATGCGGCATTATAGTCAAACTGATTTAAGTTGGTAGGAGCGGTTCCGGCCAAAGCC
>CAYRVE010000103.1:0-2882 GCA_964427685.1 uncultured Candidatus Saccharibacteria bacterium
AGGACCGTGTGTCGCATAATCGATGCTGGGATCATACAGGCCACGCGGGTCAGTACTATTAACGTTAAAGTTAACGCCGCCAACGGCGTTGACCGAATCGCGCAGCGCGCTGTAATCAACCAGGGCGTAATAATCGATTGGGATACCAAAGTCTTGCTGAACGACGTTCTCCAACAAACCCATTCCGCCCTTAGGATAGCCGGGCTGGCTGAAATTATCTTCCTGGCCAACGTTATAAACCGCATTAATCTTTTGGTGGCCACCACCGGGGATATTTACCCATAGGTCGCGCGGGATACTCATTAAGAAGGCCGTGTTATTGCGAGTATCAATACTGATAATCATGATCGAATCAGTCAGATTCGCGCCATTGTGGCCGGGGTCGTCGGCTGAGTTACCAGCTAGTAAAATATTAACCCGGCCGCGATCCTCGCCCTTTAGGTGAGTAGTGTGCAAAACGCCGAAAATACTGCCGCCAAACAGCTTGTGGGCGTTATAGAGGAACTTCAGGCCAACAAAAGCACCGATTAGCGCTGCTATGATAAACAGAGTAATGACGGCTTTTTTAAGGCCGGCTTTGTAGAATATACGACGCAGGCGTCCACGTTTTGCTGGAGAAGGTTTCTTGCCCAGCATGGTTCGCCCCGATTCGCCGGCTTTGTAGGAGGGCAGAGTCATGCCAACACCCGGAAAATTCTTAGCCTGCTGCTTGACCATAATTATATCCTGGCCTGGCCGCGGTCTGGCGGATCCGTTAATAGGCGGGGTGTGATGAGGTTTTTTTGGTGGCATTGAGATTGCCCTACATTATACCGGCTAAGCGGTTTGGGTGCGAATTTTTTGATGATATTAGGGTATTGTCCGTGGCTGAGAAGCGGCTGAGGCGTTAAGACGTTTCCAAACTCTAAGTCAATTCTCAGCCAGACGTTATGTAATCGGCGCATGAGTCCAACAGCAAGAGGTATCCGCAACGCATTCCGTAACCACATTCGCACTGGCGCAATCGTGACTATTTTAGGCTTGAGCATCGGACTATGTTTAGCGATGTTAATAGCCAATAAAGCCGTTAGCGATCGCATTAATTCCGTTAAAAGTTCTGTCGGCAATACGATTACCGTATCGCCAGCTGGCTATAATCCAGGAAGTCAGGCTAATAACGCGTTAACTACGAGCGAGCTAGCATCACTTAAGTCTGTATCGCACGTTACAAAAGTGACTGAAACGGTCACTGACCGCCTGAGCACAACCGGCTCGTCGACGCCATCCTTTGGTGGCCGTTCAGACAGCAGCAGCTCTACGACCAGCCTGACATCGCCGGTTACTCTTAACCTGAATCGTAATGGTAACGGTAATGGACCGCGCGCCTTTGTAAGCGGCGGTGGCGGCAGCCTGCCAGCAAACTTTTCATTACCGATATCTTTTCTAGGCACCACTGACCCCACACAGGTTGATGACAGCGCAATAACAATTAAGAGTGGCTCAACGATTGATCCTAATAAAGATAGCAATGACGCCATAGTAAGTTCCGCTATGGCTAAAAAGAACAACTTAAAAGTTGGCTCTACCTTCCAAGCCTATAACCAGAATTTAACCGTGGCCGGCATCTTTACTGGCAGCACACAAGGTAGTAACGGCACGGTTATCCTATCGCTACCAGCCGAGCAGCGCCTTAGTGGCCAAAGCGGCGCCGTGACCAGTGCAATGGTAACAGTTGATTCATTAGACAACCTATCAAATGCCACCAACACGGTTAAAAAGGCACTGGGCAGTAGCGCGGACGTTGTCAGCTCACAACAGCAAGCCGACAATACCGTTAAACCACTTAACAGCGTAAAGAGCATTTCATTCTTCAGCCTGATCGGCGCCGTAGTCGCCGGCGCAATCATCATCCTGATGGTCATGATTATGATTGTTCGTGAACGACAACGTGAAATCGGTGTCCTTAAGGCCATCGGCGGCACCAACGGCAAGATAGTGGGCCAGTTCACAGCGGAGGCTATAACTCTGACAGGAATGGGCGCCGTAGTCGGTATCATCCTGGGTATCATAGCCGGCAATCCAATTACGAACCTATTAGTCAGTAACAGCACCAGCACAGGTAGTGGCATGGGCGGCTTTGGTGGCCCTGGTGGTGGCATGATACGTGCCGGCGGCCGCGGTTTCGGCGCCGTAGGCAACAGCGTCAGCAATATTCATGCCGTGGTCGGCTGGAGCATCATACTATACGGCCTTTTGGCCGCACTAGTTATCGCTTTAATCGGCAGCGCGCTGACATCGTTCTTCATTACTAAAATTCGACCCGCCGATGTTATGAGGGCTGAGTAGGAGTAAATATGCTACAAGTTAAAGATTTAGAACGAACATTCACCAGCGGCAACATCAAAGTCCGCGCCGTTAATAAGGTGTCGTTTAAATTAGACGACAGTAGCTTCGCCAGCATTGTTGGTCGCAGCGGCAGCGGTAAAACTACCTTACTAAGCTTGCTCGGCGGCCTGGATAAACCAGATGCCGGCCAAATCGAAATCAATGGACGCGACGTTACTAAAGTACCTGATCGCGAACTGACTAAATATCGCTGCAGTGAAATTGGTTTTGTTTTCCAGGGCTACAACTTAGTGCCAAACCTCACGGCCATAGAAAACGTCATGCTGCCAATGGAATTCAATAGTAAGCCTAAAAGTGAGCGTCAGAAGCGCGCAGTAGAGTTATTAAGCCGGGTTGGCCTTAGCAACGACGAAATGCACCGTAAGCCCGGTAAACTTAGTGGCGGCCAGCAACAGCGTATAGCAATTGCCCGGGCTCTGGCTAATCAACCAAAGCTTATCTTAGCTGACGAACCAACCGGAAATCTTGACAGCCAAACCGGCAAAATGATTTTTGAT
>CAYRVE010000104.1:0-2869 GCA_964427685.1 uncultured Candidatus Saccharibacteria bacterium
GCCCGCGCACCACAAGCAGCCCTTCCCTGTTCTAGAACTAGCCAAGAAGCTGGGGTTACTAACCCTAACACCAGCTAATAAACAGGAATTATCTGATTTGTTCGCTAAAAAGCCGGTTAATAGCCGCCTAGGTGTGGTTATAGATTACGGGATTATCATCGACCAAGCCGTGATTGATTATTTCCCGCTGGGCATTGTTAACAGCCATTTTTCCCTACTCCCTCACTGGCGCGGCGCCGATCCAATCAGTTTTGCTATTTTAGAAGGTGACACTTATACGGGGGTCAGCTTGATGCTTATCGTTGCCAGGCTCGACGAAGGCCCCTTACTGGTCCAGCGCTCATTGCCAATCACATCTGAGACCACGACACCGAGCTTGACAAAAGATCTGATTCGGCTCAGCCACGAACTACTGGTGGAAAATTTGCCAAAATACGTTGACGGGCAGATAAAACCCTCGCCACAGTAAAAAACCGGTGTTTCGTACTCGCGGAAATTGACCAAAGCCGACGGCCAGATTGACTGGCAAAAGCCAGCCGACGAAATCGAGCAAAAAATCCGGGCTTTCCTGGAATGGCCAAAAAGCCGCGCCAAGCTTGGCTCAACAGAGGTGATAATTACCAAAGCCAAGGTGGCTGACGGCTTACTGAAGCCCGGCGAGACTCAAGTCGAAGACAATAAGTTAGTTGTCGGGGCTGGCAAACAGGTACTAGAGATACTATTGCTAAAACCAGCCGGCAAGCCGGAGATGTCTGCCGAAGCTTTCCTGGCTGGTTACAAAGTATAGATTAAATTTGTTGTTGCGGTTGAGGACCGGCGGGTGGTTGCTGCCCAGGGAACTGCGGCTGCTGGGGTTGCTGGGGTTGCGGCGGTTGTTGCGGTTGCGGCGGTTGTTGCGGTTGCGGCGGTTGTTGATAGGGTTGTTGCGGCATAGGCTGCGGGGCTGATTGAGGCTGGGGTTGAGATTGAGACTGTACCTGGGGCTGGGCGGTCTGCTGCTGACTAGCGGCCAGTATCTGAGGCGCTGATTGGGCAACTTCGGCTTTTAGCTTGTCAAATTCCTGCTGCACTATATCTTTATAATTCGGGAAGTTGGTTTCCAGCCACTTGAAGGCGCCGGCATCATCTTTGGCTTCGAAATAGCGTTCAAACTCGTCTAACTGCTGGTTACTCATCTGGTCAGCCAGCCGAATACCGACCCGCATTTCCAGCGTTTCATAAATATGCTTCAAGAAGCTGTTTTTCTCGGCCGCTGGCAGCGCCCCCAGACCGACCTCTTGCAGTAGATTGTTATCTATCTTTAACATAATGCTCCTGCTTTATATTGTAGCATTATCCTACA
Source organism: uncultured Candidatus Saccharibacteria bacterium (assembly GCA_964427685.1). Taxonomy (GTDB): domain Bacteria; phylum Patescibacteriota; class Saccharimonadia; order Saccharimonadales; family UBA4665; genus JARIHC01. The sequence goes on from CAYRVE010000104.1 coordinate 1,343, forward strand.
GCTTCCTTTCGACCGCATGTCGGGTAAATAGGTCGATACGGTCGCCTTCTTCTAGGGTTAACTTCTTCTCGGTCTTCAGGCTCATGCCGCACATTTCGCCCTCCACGACTTCTTTGGCGGCAGCTGGGCCGCGCTTTAGGCCGGTAACTTCGACCTCGCCCAGCGTTTCATCACCGCGGGTCACCCGGGCTAACGCCGGAGCTGTTAGTTTGCCTTTGGTAACCTCACCGCCGCAGATAATCTCGGTTTTGGTGGTCTTAAAGATACCTTTTACGAGCAGTCGGCCCAATTCGGTTTCGATAATTTCAGGGCTAAGCAATTCGGATAGTTCGTTTTTGACGTCATCTATGAGTTCGTAAATGACTTTGTAGAGACGAACACGGACTTTGTCGCGCGAGGCCTTTTGCTTGCTGGATGTCGGCAGGCTGACGTTGAAGCCGTAGATGATAGAGCCGGTGCTGTGCGCCAGGTGCAGGTCGTTTTCGTTGACCGGACCGATACCGGAGCCAACTACACGGACCGAAACTTCGTCAGTACCAAGTGTTTTCAGACTATCGATAACGGATTTCAGTGAGCCTTGAACATCGGCTTTTATGATAATATTCAGCTCTTGCATTTCGTTGCTGCGGTTAATCATACGGATTAGTTCGCCACCGCCGATGTCCATGCGGCTGTCATCCTGTTTGTGGCCGGCCTCAGCCTGTTGGCGGGCGTCTTTCTCGGTCTTAACGGCCGTGAACTCATCGCCAAAGCGCGGCAGTGTTTTAAAACCAGTAATCACGACTGGGGTCGATGGACCAGCCTCTTTGAGCGGTTTGCCGTCGGTGGCCTCCAAGTTGCGGACCTTGGCGTAACTGCCGCCAGCTACGACAAACTGGCCGACTTTGAGCGTGCCGGATTCTATCAGGGCTTGGCCGACTGGGCCACGGCCTTGTTCCACGTGAGCCTCGATAATCAGACCGCGGGCCGGCACGTCGACATCCGCCTTCAGTTCTTCGACATCGGTCACCAGCAGGAGCATATCAAGCAATTCGGGTATGCCTTCCTTGGTCTTGGCCGACACCGGCACTACTATGGTGTCACCGCCCCATTCCTCGGTTAATAAGTCGTGTTCGGAGAGCTGTTGCTTGAGGCGGTTGATGTCCGCACCCTCTTTGTCTATCTTGTTGGCGGCGACGATCATCTTAACGCCGGCTTTCTTGGCGAAACGGATAGCTTCGATAGTCTGCGGCTTGATGCCGTCATCGGCCGCTACGACAATTACGACGATATCCGTCAGATGGGCGCCGTGTTCGCGAATAGCCGCGAAGGCTTCGTGCCCGGGCGTGTCCAAAAAAGTAATCGCCCGTTTGTTGTGCGTCACTTGATAAGCCGAAATATGCTGGGTAATTCCGCCGGCCTCGCCTTTGACAACTTCGGCGCCGCGGATAGCGTCCAGCAGGCTGGTCTTGCCGTGGTCGACGTGACCCATGACTGCTACCACCGGCGGACGAGATTTGGCTTTAGCGCTGGCTGTAGGCTTTTCGT
>CAYRVE010000105.1:0-2847 GCA_964427685.1 uncultured Candidatus Saccharibacteria bacterium
CCGGCCTGGATGAGTATTCCTACAGTATCAAGACCCAAGCCGAGGCTGAGCGTTTCAAAAAGCACCTGCACCAGCAACTGGATGACGAAAAGCGGCCAGATCTACACTACGTGATTGTCGGTGCCGGACCGACCGGTATAGAGCTGGCCGGAGCCCTGCCAGACTATTTAAGGCACCTAATGAAATGCCACGACATAGAGCATCGGGCAATCCATATCGATTTGATAGAAGCCGCGCCGCGCCTCTTACCGCGGATGCCCAAAGACACATCGCGCGCGGTTCGTAAACGCCTTAAAAAACTTGGTATCAGATTGTATTTGAACAGCACCGTACAAGGCGAAACGGCCGACAAGCTGATGGTCAGCGGCAAGCCGATCCGCAGCCACACGGTGGTCTGGACGGCCGGCGTCACCAACCACCCGTTCTTCAAAGATAACAGTTTTGTGCTAACCGGCCGGGGCAAGGTGGCCGTCGACATTTATCTGCAGACAGAACCAGACATCTTTGTGCTGGGCGACAATACCAACATGCCCTACAGCGGCATGGCTCAAACGGCGCTCTACGACGGCAAATTCGTAGCTCGCAACCTCAAGCGCCACGCCAGTGGCTGGCGGCCGCGCAGCTACGTTGCCAAGCCACCTATCTCAGTTATCCCGTGTGGACCACGCTGGGCAGCCGTGGTCTGGGGCCACGTACGACTCTATGGCTGGCTGGGCTGGTTCCTACGCGAAGCCGCAGACCTAAAAGGTTTCGGCAGTCTAGAATCCTGGAAGAAAGCCAGCAAACAGTGGTACTCCGAATTCACCCGCGACGACGCCTGCGAAAAGTGCGCCGCCAAAAACTAGTATTTTATAACATTCTAAGGGTTGGGCTTATAATATACGTATATGCCTTCGCAAAATCAAACCAAGCCTGAGCCTTTTGGCAATATGCCCTCAAAGGTAAAGAAGCCTAATTCATTTGGTTCTTTGGAAGCAATTATTGAGTACGCATCTGTACATACATACCTTTTTGCCCGCCTAAGGAAAGTAAGCCAAGGGACTCGAATACAGACCTTGGGCACTGCGTTCTTGGCGGGTAAAAATAGAATGGTGACATGCGCACACTGTATTAATGATCCCTCTTCCCAAAACGTCTTACAAAAACACCAAGACGGAGATAGCTATCTTTTTGTACAAAAAGACCAATATGGTAATGGCGGGCAATCGGTCATAACGCCAAAGTTCAATCGCGAACTTTTCTGCTTAGACGACATCGACACCGCGGTTTTTTACCTGCCAGATGACTTTTACCAGGCAGATGGAAGCTGGAATAGAAATCCTCTTAATCATCTCAATTTTAGCGATTCGTATCTTCCTATTGGTGCCGATGTCGGAGTGGCGGGCTATCCCCTACAAGAAATTAGAGTTGGCACCAATGGCGTTGACCCATCAAGTTTCACGATTAGAGCCGATAGAGGCGTGGTCAATACGAGATACACCACCGGTGATGGAGTCAAGTATTATGAGTTTACCATGTCGTTTAATCCGGGTAACAGCGGTGGACCAATCTTCAATCTAGATACTGGTAGCGTTATTGGATTGGTGCATGGGTTCACCGCTTTCCCAGTAATTATGAGTAATGGCACACCGGTCTACTCAACTTACTCGCAAGCAATATCAAGCGAGAGTATAAATAGGTTTGCAAAGAAACACTCGCTTAGTTTTTTGAAGAATTGATGGATTTTTTTATTTGAGCGACCGTTAGCTTCACAGTTGTTGACGCTTTTATACCGCCTGTGCCCGAGCCGGTAAGAGTTTTTAGTTGTTTAACAGCCATAACCAACCCTATTATACTACTATCTTGCACATGCCGTACAGGAAGGTGCCTCAATAAACTCAATAACACGGATTACAAGTTACAATAATAGGGATGGCAAAATACGAGAACGAGTATAAGGAGTTGAACGACGCGCAGAAAAAAGCTGTGGAGGCTACCGAGGGGCCGCAGTTGGTGATTGCCGGGCCGGGGACGGGCAAGACACAACTGCTGAGCATGCGGGTGGCGAATATTTTGCGGAAGACTGATGTGGCACCGGGGAATATCCTGTGCCTGACGTTTACCGATAACGCGGCGCGGAATATGCGCGAGCGGCTGACCGGCATCATTGGCCAGCCCGGCTACCACGTGGCCATCCACACTTTTCACAGCTTCGGCACCGATGTTATTAACCAATATCCCGACTATTTCACAGGGCGGCAATTGTTACAGCAGGTTGATGAGTTGGGGCGTTATGAATTGCTGCAAGATATCTTCGAGGATTTGCCGCACAGCAACCCATTGAGCGTGAAAGTTGGCGACCAGTTCATTTTCCTGAAAAATACGCTGGATATTATTGGCTGGCTTAAGCAGAACGCTATTTCACCGGTGGAATTGCATGAGATATTAAATGCTAATGAAAAGTTCATTAAAACCGTTGGAGTGGAGCTGGCCGAGACATTCGTGAAAAGTCCGTCGCCCAAGCAATTACCCGCTTACAATAAGTTGCTCAAGAGTATCCAGAAACAGGTGAGCGGCAAAAGCTATTTCGGTTTTCCCGAATATGCCGCCGAGTGCGCCGCCGAGTTGGAGCAAGCCATAACCCAGACTGAGTCGAGTGGTCGTTATGCCACCGCCATCACTGCTTGGCGCAACGCCTGGTGCAAAAAAGACGCCGATGGCCAGCATGTCTTTAAAGATGGTGGGCAAAATTATCGCAAAATGCACGCTTTGGCCAATGTGTATCAGTCGTTGCTAGATACCATGGCCGCGCAGGGGTTGTACGACTTTGACGATATGGTGATCGAGGCCGTGCACGCCATGGAGCAC
>CAYRVE010000106.1:0-2836 GCA_964427685.1 uncultured Candidatus Saccharibacteria bacterium
CCGGCCGCGCGCGGCCGGGGCAGCCCGAAGCGCGTAGTGTTGGTACTCTGTGGGGTCAAGTTGCCCGCCGCGCCGGCGTACTCATTTTGGGACTAGCGATTATTGTATCTGTTATTAACGTGCTGAGCGTGTCGCCGCACGCCAAAATCGAGCCGCTGACTTCCTCAACGGCCGGCAGTCCTTTGCTGCGTAGCCAGGCCGAATACCAGGCTGCCGCCGACAAAGCGCTGTCATCGTCGCTATGGAACCGCAATAAAATCACCATTGATACGGGTGGCGTCAGTCGCCAGATGATGAGCCAGTTTCCGGAGCTATCCAGCGTTAGCGTCACCTTGCCGCTAGCAGCTCACCGGCCGACTATTTACGTTCAGCCGGCTCAGGCATCACTGGTGGTAGCGGCCGATAACGGCGCCTTTGTGATCGACCAGAATGGCCGCGCCCTGATGCCCAGCGCCAACCTACCAACGGCGCACAACCTACCTCAGGTAGTCGACCAGAGCGGTCTGCATATCCAATCCGGCCACCAGGTGTTGACTAGTGATGATGTGGCGTTTGTCCAAACCGTGCTGGCTGAGCTGGCAACTAAGAAGGTCGGAGTATCATCTATGGTTCTGCCGGCTACATCCCGTGAGCTGGACCTATATATTACCGGCCAGCCTTACTTCGTAAAGTTCAACCTGGCAAATAACGACGCCCGCCAGCAAGCAGGGACCTATCTGGCGACAGCGGCCGAACTGGGCCGTCAGCATGTCACTCCGGCGCACTACGTGGACGTTCGAGTCGACGGCCGCGCGTATTATCAATAGTCCCCGCTACGCTCCCCTCTAGTTCGGATTTTGTTCAGTATGTACTACCAGTGGTAAAACATAAAAAACTATATAAACAAACCGAGTAGGGCAAAAGTCAAATTTTTTTAAAAATAGGGTGGAAAGGCAGGGGAGAATAAAACAAGCGAAAGATTGTAAGAAAGCATACATTTCACGACATAGCTGTGGAAAAGTCAAATTGTGTTGTAAATCACATCGGAACGCTAGGGCTATATCGGCACATCCCCGGGGCACCATGTAATAGCGGGCATGCAGTATAGGCAGCAGCACACCTGCAGTGCAGCGCCGCGCGCAAACGACAATTATATAGCCATAAACAAAATAACTCCCCTGCGGCAGGGGTATCGTTAGTCATCTGTACATCATATATGTGAGTCGCAAAATATACATTGTGCGACGTGATGTCTATAGCTACTGACCATGCTCCACTGCCATGCATCTCCCACTATTTTCCGCTCTGCCCGCACGTTAGGCTTCCAAAAAACTTCAGCACCCCGCTCTCCCAGACCCACTGCTAAAGAATGAGAGACCGCTTCAACCAATTACCTACAATACTCCCACTCACGTGTTCGTATTTTGTACAATTAATCAACAAATTCAATTTTTGGTTCGATATCTACAAGAGCAATCACTTCTTGGGGGCCAGGCGTAGTTTCTGAGACTACGAATTGCGGCAACCACATATCAGTTAGAATCCACCCCGACTCTTTTGACTCGTACTCTTGAATCCCATCTGTAATCATCCTATATATATCTGGGAATTTTTCTCTTGCGTACTTCGAATAGAGCGTAAGGGCATCTCTTACAAGGTCAACCTCGGCTACTATTATGTGATCTTGAGGTACCAATTTATCTAAAGGTCTTCTGGGCTGGTAATCTGAATAATTGCCTGCTGGATCATGTAAGAGTGCCCACTCATGGCCTATTAGGGTGGCTCCGCACATCTTTGCGACTTCGGCCAGCTCATCGTCGGTTTTCTCAAGGATATCAGTTAACTTATCTGGAGGTGGAAGCTGTGTTGCATCCAGGTCAAGGTTGGCCTCAATGAGCCGCAAGGCTCGATCGTGGTGGCGCAAGGGGCTGTCGGGTTCTCCTATTTGGCGAAGATCCCCGCTAGTGACCACAGGCGTGCCTGCATCATAAACTTGTAAATCAATCCCATTGTAGCGAGGTGCGAGCAACATTGTTAACTGTTTTGTTTCTTATTTACTCGGCGTCGGCGAGGGTGTAGGTAGCTTTGGCGACGCGCTTGAATTGCGGTTTGCCTTGCAGGTTCAGGAGGATGGTGGTTTCCTTGACGAAGCGGCTATTGAGAACGCGCTTGACGATTTCGTCGCGGTGCAGAGGCTCGTCGGCTTGCTTCAGGACTTCGGTGATAATGTCGGCGACAGTGCCCTTTTCGTAGCCCCACTCTTTCAGGGCGTAGATGCCGCGGCCAATCAGGACGAAGCGCTTGTCTTTGATTAGCTCGTTGTGGATGGCTTGGGTAGTAACATCTTTGCGCTTGAAATCGCTGTCTTTGATAGCGGCGGCAATCTCGTTGAAGTGCATGTGCTTGCCGTTTTCCTTGAGGATAACGTAAATCTTGTCGCGGATGTTCTTAGGGTTGACCATTGGCCACTTGATTAGACCCCAGCGGCCGTTCAGGGTAGCCAGTTTCTTGGAAGTGCTGGACAGAGCGGCGGTTTGCTTGGGATCATCCATGCTGGCAGCTTTGGCAATCTCTTTGATGGTCTTTGGCTCGGCCAGTTTCTTGATAGTCTCAATCAGCTCGGTAACGCGGGCTTTTAGGGCTTTTTCATCATAAACTGCCTGGTTGCTGACGCTGTTATAGAAGTTGTCGTCCTCGCCTACTACGGCCAGTTTGGGGCACAATTGGCTCAGGAAAGCTACGCGGGCCTGCTCTTCGCGGTCCGGCTTATCACTCACCTGCCCGGCCAGCTTGCTAACCCGGGCGACTTCGCCGTCTTCAGCCAGCAGACCGAGGACTTTAGTTTGGAAGTCAGCAA
>CAYRVE010000107.1:0-2831 GCA_964427685.1 uncultured Candidatus Saccharibacteria bacterium
CGTGCCATTTTTATAATCCTCTTTTTTTATTTTAACCGACCTCTTGGCCACTTTTGCTAAGAGCTTATGTTTAATGTAGCAGATAGAACAATGGTTGGCAATAGGTATAGAGCCACGCTCTATGTAAACCATATGTATGGTAATACGCCTGTCGGTGTACCTGGCGCGGTTAAAGTTGCTCCCACTGACGGCGGAGTTGTTTGGCCGCCTGGGCCGTTCCCGGCGGAAATTGGTGGCGTGGTCGCTGCCGAGGACGAACTACCTGACGAGCCTACTATGGTTGGCATAGTACCGGATGAGGTCACGTTGAGCTGTACGTAATAAAGTCCGGGAGCTAAGACTGTCGGAGTGGTAAGCGCCCAACTAAACACCGTGCTGGCACCAACTGAGTTATTGTCACCCGTAACTGCGACAACCGTGCCCGGCAAAGTTTCAATAGCCGCCCAAGCATGGCTTATTGAAGTGCCCGCTGTGGTACCACTCCGGAAGTTGATATTGCTTATTAAGCCGCCGGGGTGACGGAATAGTGCCGCCAAAGGCTGCCCCGAGGCATTAAATGTCACTGCCGCTTGGGCTAACGCGCCGCGATCAATAATGGTGGCCGCGATGATACCGGCCGGCCCTGGCGAACCCGTCACAGCGATGGAACTGGCCACCGTATTGGGCACAGGCAATGAGGCTGTCTGCCAGGCCCGGCCATTGATATTAACGCCAGTATCAAACCAAGTGGTCTTATAGCCATCTAGAGGGATTTCTATATAGTGGTCTGGAGCCGTGTCAACGCCGCTGGTGGTAGCCCGCCATAAAGCTATCACGCACGGCGTTGAAGGGTTAGTGACAGTCAGCTGGATTGTACCGGTAGATGGAGCGGCGGCGCTAGCATCAGATGACAGGACTGTCCACCGGCCGTCAGCGGACTTGCAAGCCGCCACATACTGGTAAGTCGTACCGTTAGACAATGAGCCGGTTACCCCACTAGCGTCAGCGGCAGCCGCAAGAGTGGGGGCTGAGAGCGTCTTTATAGGAGCCGGCAAACCGGCTGGCGCCGAGACAACCCAGGCGTTACTGAAAGTCAGGTCAAAATTACCGGTAGCAATCTGGTCTATTCCCGCCGCTATGGCATTTGTTACGCCCGAATCGGCCGAGCCTATAAATAGACCCTCAGGGAATAATGTCCCTGCCCCGCTAAACCCATTTTGAATAAATGTTTTAACGGATCGGCAACGGACACTGCCATTTTGATTGATGGCCGTAATATAAATTGTCGCGCCGCGAACCGGATCCGTGGGATGTGCCGAACTGAGGTAATGGGTCTCGATATGATTCTGGATATCCAAAATACTGGCCGCGAAATTATCGGCTGTGTCATTGATTTTAATCGTGTACTTGGTGGTCGAAGTTGACGGGAATGTATAGTCGCTGTACAGGTTGAGCCGAGTGTGATCCAGGCTGATAGATAAGGGCGTCGAACTGATCTCAGCTGTTTCCTGGTGTCCAGTAATAACCGCACCCGACCCGCCTATGAACTGCATTTGTCCGGAAACGCACGACTCAGCTAGGAACCCGTAACACGAGGCCAGGTCGAGGATAACGCCGCCATATCCCTTACATTTTATAGCGCTAGTGCCATCTCCACTATTGCGCTGATAAATCATACGGGTCTGCTGGCCGCCTGTCGGATTGGAGCCTTGTGTCTGGCAGTTTTCCACACCGTTTTCGTCAACGTAGGCATTCCAGGAAATACCACAGGCAATATTTCTGAAAGTCGAATTCCGTATGAGCGTAGAGGCACCATTTCCGTAGGCTAATCCGACTATATTGGTCTGGGCGTCGAACACCCCGTCATTGATAACAAAGTGCGGAGCGGGGGGCAGATTAGAGCCCGTAGCTGCTTGTGCCGTAGTCGTGGTTACCGTACCGCCCGAGAGCGCGGACCGTAGCGTGTTATTGAAGAAAGCCCAGCCGGGATTGCTAAGCCCTGACATAGTTGAAGCCAGCGGTAGCCCCGAGCCAAACTTGATGTAAGCTCCATTGCAGTTGAGTATGTACTTCGCTAGGGTGTTGGTACTGTCGAGAAAAATCGGGGTGCTGATGAGATAAGTGCCGCCGGGCTTCAGGTGTATCGCGCCGCCGGTGGTGCCCAAAGCGTCAAAGGCAGACTGCAGGGCCGCTCCGATGTCTGTCGCGCCAGTAGCGTCAGCTTTAAGCTAAGAAACTGGCAGGGAGCCTCCCAGTACTGTCGCAACCTGCACGTTATTAGCCGTACCGCTCAAGTCCCCGCTGATATTTACCAGCGAACTTGGCAACTGGCTCGATGTAAGATGAGAACCGCTATCCAGTGTGGCCACACCGCTGGGCGCGCCTAATTGAGAAGTAGGTACCGCCGAGACATCGCTCGCGGCCAAAGTCACACTAGTCCCCGTCTTACCGTTGACACTTTGAACGGCTGAATTAGCCTTAGTTATGGCACTCTGGGTGGAACTGTCCAGCTGGGCATTAGTAACAGCATTGTTTTGTATCTGGCTGGTGCCGACAACATTATTAGCCAGCGTCCCATCACTATTAAGCGATACATCTAAATAGGCGTTTAGTATATCGCCCCATGTGCCATCATCGCCGCCTGGATTAGGTAGACGTGCCATTTTCTTTTTACAATCCTCTTTTTTTGATTTTAACCGACCTCTTGGCCACTTTTGCTAAGAGCTTATGTTTAATGTACCAGATAGGGCCGTGGTTGGCAAGATGTTTACATGAAAACTAAAAACTCATTGCCGGATGGCGGCGCCGTAAATATCCAGCCCGTATTGCCGCCGCTATCCGTAGAGTGGGCT
>CAYRVE010000108.1:0-2810 GCA_964427685.1 uncultured Candidatus Saccharibacteria bacterium
TCTTCGATGAAAGCGATTGTGTTGGCCGGGTTCAATAACAAGTCTTCGACATCGTGCTCATCATAACCAAATGACCCGTATAGATCGACAAATTTTTCTACCATACCCCTTCTGGAGTTTTCACTGGTATCTTGGCTAATAAGATGTGGTGTAACGTTTTGCATGGCGTGATCTGGGCTAAACTGATTAGGGGAAGTGGCTACTGTCGATAGTAAATCATAGTGAGCTTCGAGTTGTTCGTCGGATACGGTCCTCGCGGGGGCATTCCATGCAGCATACACGATAGCCAAATCACTGGATCCTCGAACAGGCATAGCGCCTTCTAAGGATATGCCAACCTCGTCAAACGTTGCAATCGCCCCGAAACTAGCCAATGTTCTGATGCTAAGCCTGTCTACTTCAGGATGATCCGCCGCCTCTGCTTTGTACTTATTGAATTCTCCTATAAAGTCTTCTACGTCCTGCGGCGCGCCCACGAGTTCATCATAAAAACCTTTTATCCTATTATTTGAAGATAGTGCTGGTGGCCACACGGCTCCAATAGAACTTGTTTGATTTGCTACTTGTTCGGTCATCTTAACTCCCCTGTCTATAAAATTAAAAGCCCCTTGCCGTGGCGCGGGGCTTTTATACTGTAAAAGTATGCGCTACGGCCGAAGCTTGGTAGCCTTTTTCTTAGCCATAAACAATTGATCTACACAAGTCATAACAATTGATGATACTCCAGATTAATATTATTGCAAGCAGAGTAATTACGTTTAAGACTCACGCCAGCACACCTATAATAAAATTACGGTGTTGATTTTAGATAATCCGCTATAAACTCCCCGTACTTATCTCTTGTCTTCTTATCTAAAAATTTATAGCCGCGAACATATCCTCTGCAATTCTTTGAACCGCATGTACATTTCTTCATATGGATTATCTCGTACTCTGTGGTTTCGTAATTCCAGGTTATTTCCTCGCCTACTTTTATATCTCTCAGTGCGATAAAGTTATATCCTCGGCAGTCATTACTTCTTATACCTGTGTTTGGGTCGCAGCTGTGGTTAATGCTGCGCGAAACTTTATCAAGTTGCATGTAAGCGTTCTTACCGACTTGAAATGAGTGAACGGTAATTTCCTTAACCTTGTACAAACCTCTGCCGTGAACGACTAGCTGTCCCTTTTTTATATTCTGGTTGGCAAACACGCCGACGCCTCTGTCTGGCGTACTTTTGATGGTTATCAGACTACCCATGAGCTGGTTCTTCATTCTTACATTATACAATATCTCAGTTCCCGCTTCATAATATAATGTTGTAAATGTAAAAAATAATGTGTAAGATACAGTTATGACGGAGATTAATAGAGGTCCACGAGATCAGTATTCCTTTGAGGCTACCCACGATAGCTCTGGCGTTAGAGAGGCTATTGATAGAGGGGAAAGTATTGATAACGTTGGTGTCGCTGGCAGGTTAATGGCTCTGCGCGACCAAGGTAAAATAGCCTTTGGTGATATACATGATCAAGAAGGCTCTATCCAGGTTATCGCAGAGCAAGGTATCACCCCTGATTTTGAAGCTTTTTCTAAAACTACAACCGGAGATTGGCTGGGCGTCAACGGAGAAATCGGTAAAACCAGGCGGGGCGAGCCTAGTATTTTTGTTAAAGACTGGGTGACACTAGCACAAACCGAACTGCCCTTCCCTGGTAGGCAGAGACTTAAAGACCCGGAAACTATAGCCAGACAAAGGTATCTAGACCTAGCGGTTAACGACGAGTCGCTAAAAAGGTTCAGGGACAGGAGCAAAATAATTTCTACGATGCGCCGGGAGCTTGAGGCTCAGGACTTCGTCGAAGTAGAAACACCTATACTGCAGGCTGTTTATGGCGGGGCGGCCGCGCGGCCTTTTGAAACACACCATAATGCTCTTGATATGGAACTTTACCTCAGAATTGCGCCCGAGTTGTACCTTAAGAGACTGGTGGTCGGGGGTTTGACTCGAGTTTTTGAAATTGGCAAAGTTTTTCGCAACGAGGGTATTTCGACCCGGCACAATCCAGAATTTACCATGATGGAAGTCTACGCTGCTTACTGGGATCATGAGAAACAGATGAAGCTTACTGAGGATTTGGTTTCTGGTATCGCAGAAGAGATAACGGGGTCACAGGTTATTGAGTACCAAGGGCGATAAGTTGACTTAACCACTCCCTGGCAACGAGTTCCTATGGATAAGTTGTTGAGCGAGAAACTAGGCAAAGAGGTCTCTGTTGAGACAGATATCGATGAACTCCGGGATTTGTGCAAGCAGCATGGCGTTGAGCTCAATGATGCCTACGGTCCCGGCAAACTACTGCTGGAACTATATGAAAAAACTGTCGAAGACGACCTGTGGGGGCCGATCTTTGTTACTGAGTACCCTAAAGAGGTCTCTCCTCTAGCCCGTAGCCATAGAGACCGGCCAGGTTACACCGAACGGTTTGAGGGCATTGTGGCTGGCAGCGAAATCTGTAACGGCTTCAGCGAGCTGAACGACCCCGAAGAGCAATACCTGCGATTTAAAGACCAGGAGTTAGCTAGCGAGCATGACGATGAAGCTATGCCAATGGATTACGACTATATCCGAGCCTTAAAGTATGGCCTGCCGCCGACGGCCGGGCTCGGTATTGGCATTGATAGACTCGCCATGCTTATTACAGATGCTTCGTCAATTAGAGACGTAGTATTATTCCCAACCATGAAACCCGATGGATATAAGACTTCGTACTAAAGATTATGAATGAGCATTCCGTACTAAAATTCGGCGGTTCTTCCGTATCTAGGCCTG
>CAYRVE010000109.1:0-2779 GCA_964427685.1 uncultured Candidatus Saccharibacteria bacterium
ATAGTAGCCCGCTACCCAGCCAGCATCGGTTTCAGCTGCCGGAGGCGGCCCGACTGCGACCGGCCCGCCGTTCACCAGTTGCAGCAATCTCGGCGCTGAAATCGACACTAATTCGTGCGCTGGCGAGATCTTTGAGTACAGCCCGGCATTGTATCTGTCCAACGGCGGCGGGACTACCCAGCCGCCGAGCGGCGGCTCGTTGCAGCTGCAGTCAATCACCAGCCTGCCACCAGTGCTTTAATGGGCTGGACGCGAACCGCTTATGTTTGTTATAATTCAAAGCGTAAAAGTATAAGTTAACAGGCGAAAACGAAAAGCATATCGAAAATGGGTGGGCATAACAACAATAACGCTTATGGTATAATTCGGCTCATGAAAGCAGGCAAGGCCAGGCTATGAGTTTATTATTCGGCGCGGCATCTGACTTCTTTGGACTGGATATTGGCAGTACGGCAGTACGGCTGGTCCAGCTACAGGGTACAGGTAACGCTAAGGCACTTCTAAAATACGCCTATGTGCCGGTAGATGCCACCACTGCTATTAGTGATTCCAAGGCTGACCAGCAGAGGCTGGCCCAGGCCATCTCCCAGTTAGTAAGCCAAGCGCATGTAACCACCAAGAACGTGGCTGTAGGCATCCCATCTAGCCGGGTTTTCACTACTGTAGCGGATGTTGACCGCTTGCCAGCCAACGAATTAGCTAAGGCCATCCCGCTCCAAGCTGATTCCTTGATTCCAACACCTTTGAGCGAATCAACCATTGACTGGGCGCTCTTTGGCGATTCGCCAACTGATAAAACCAAGCAGGAAATACTGCTTACCAGCGTGCCAAACAAATTCGTAGAAGATCGCCTGGATATATTGGAGTCGATTGGCCTAAACGTGGTCGCTTTTGAGCCGGACAACCTAGCTATGGCTCGCGCTCTGACTGTTCCGGACAGTCCCGGCGCCCAGCTGCTTTTGGACGTTGGCCACCGGGCCACCGACCTGGTGATTGTTATGAACGGCGCGCCGCACTTGACGCGCAGTATTCCTACGGGCGTTGAAGCCCTACTGAAGGCTGCCTCACAAATGCTTAATATCGACGCCAAGCAGGCTGAGCAGTTTGTCTTTAAGTTTGGTTTGAGCCGCGAGAAGCTGGAAGGCCAAGTCTTCCAGGCTATCGGCGGCACCGTTGATATGTTAGCTACCGAAGTCGAGAAATCCATTAAGTTCTTCCAGACCCGCTACAAGGGCGTTAAAGTGGAGCGCATTATCGTAACCGGCGGCGCCTCCACTATACCGGAATTCCCCCTGTATATTGCCAATAAGTTCGGCGTCAATGTGGAAATTGGCAATGCTTGGCGCGGCGTAACCTTCAGCCAAGACAGGCAAAACGAGCTGCTGGCCATATCCAACCAGTTTGGCGTGGCCGTCGGCCTGGCAGAGAGGGGCGCCTGATGCAACTCAACCTCTTGCCAGCCGTAAAGATGGAATACATCAAGGCTCAGCGGTCGCGGCGCCTGGTGCTGACCATGTCCGTGCTGGTAACAATAGCCGCTTTGGCGCTACTGTTGCTGCTTTTAAGCGTTGACGGGCTGCAAAAGAAGCACCTCAATGACTTGAGCAAAGATATTACCTCTGAGAGTAGCAAGCTACAGCATGAACCGCAGATTAATAAGATGTTAACTGTCCAGAACCAGCTGGGCAGCCTAACGGCCCTGCATGCCAGTGAACCGGCCGCCGCCCAGGTCTTTAATTACCTCAATCAAGTAACACCGGCTAACGTCAGCATCACCGACTTTAACATAGACTTCACCAAGCAAACAGTCACCATAACCGGCACCTCGGCTAACCTGGCTAACGTCAACCAATATGTCGACACCCTGAAGCACGCTACCTTTACGACCTCTAGCGATAGCAGCAGCCAACCAGCCTTCAGTAACGTTGTTCTGACCAGCTTTAGCTTGAATACCGACTCCGAGAACGCCGGCCAAGCCGCCAATTACACCATTGGCTTGTCCTACGATAAGACTATCTTTGATGTCACCCAGAACGCTAAGTTGTCAGTGCCAAATGTTGTGACCACCCGTTTGAACGTAAACCAGCCGACCGATCTGTTCCAGGCCGCGCCGCCTGTCAAGAAAGGGGCCCAGTAATGGCTAGCAACCAGTTATCTAGCAAACGCCTGGCTATCAGCAAGACCAATGCCCAAATGGTCGGCGTTGTAGCCGTAGCGGCGTTTATCACAGTCTTTTGTCTGGTGGCCTCAAACACTGTCTTTAGCCAAAATCGTTACCAGGCGCGGGTTATCAGCGCCAAAGAAAAAGCCCATAAACAACTGGTGCAAAATATCGACAGCTACAATAACCTGGCGACGGCTTACAAGGCTTTTGATGGCGCTTCAACTAATATTATTGGTGGTAACAAAGACGGTACCGGTGATAATGACGGCAGCAATTCCAAGATTATCCTGGATGCTTTGCCCAGTACGTATGATTTCCCGGCGCTGACTTCCAGCCTGGAAAAAATCCTGAACGACAATAATCTCAAAGTTACTAGTATCACCGGTACCGATGATCAGCTAGCCCAGCAAAACAATACATCCAGCGCTAATCCCGAACCGGTCAACATACCGTTCACTTTCACTATCAGCAATGCCAGCTACGCTTCCGTTACCCAGCTAATGAATAGGCTGCAGCAATCGATTCGGCCTATCCAGATTGATATGCTTGATGTTAGCGGCGGCCAGAACAATATGACAGTCACCGTTACCGGCCACACTTATTACCAGCCGGCTA
>CAYRVE010000110.1:0-2757 GCA_964427685.1 uncultured Candidatus Saccharibacteria bacterium
AACAGGCCATTGATAGCAGAGAAGATAACAAGAAACTTAACATGTTAAGTAATGAAGTGAAAAGTTTTGCCCTGCAGTTCCCGCTTCCCAGCGACAAAAAGAATTAAGGTAGCAACTCAGGCTCTTGTTCGAGCGTGATGTCGAACTTCGACTGAATCGTATCGACAATCTTTTGTTTGAATGCCAGCAGGTCGGCAGTTTTTTTGGCGTGCTCGTTGATGAGTACCAGCGGCTGGGTTGGCCACGTCGCCATGCCGGTTTGTTCGTCATGAACGTCTTTTAAGCTGGCCTGGTCAATCAGCCAGGCCGCACTAATCTTAATCTTGCCGGGCTTATCGGTCTCCCAGTACGGCACGCTAGTATAGGCCTCTTGTAGCTGTCGGAGCGCCCTCTCGTCAATAATGGGATTGGCAAAGAACGAGCCAGTATTATGGACGACTGTTGGATCAGGTAGCTTGGCCCTGCGGATGGCAACGACGGCTTCCCGCAGCGCCGAGGGCGTGAATTCCGTTACGTTGTGCTTGTCAAAGTAAGCCTGGACTGTAGCGTAAAATGGCTGCGGGGGGTTACCTTTAGTTAAATGCAGAGTCAGGGAAGTGATAAAAAATCGGCCATGATCGGTAGTTTTGAAGCGGCTGGTCCGGTAGCCAAAACCGCAATCGGCGGCGGCCAATGTTACAAAGCCCTCAGTCTTTGTATCAAAAGCCTCCACCGAAACAAGTGTCTCCGAAATTTCTTGACCATAGGCACCGACATTCTGAACCGGCGTGGCGCCAGCTGTGCCGGGGATTAAGCTCAAAGCCTCAATGCCGGTTAGGCCAGCCTTCACGCTACGCTCGACGACACTATCCCAATTCTCTCCCGCGCCTATTGTTATATATGCACTGGACTCATCCTCATCGTGCTGGTCAAATTGCTCAATACGATTTACTAAGACTAAGCCGGGAAAACCCTCGTCGCGCCAGACTATGTTACTGCCGCCGCCAATCATCAGGACGGGCAAAGAGCGCGAACGGGCCCAAGTGAAGGCTTCCGCTACTACCTTGCGGTCGCTTATCTCGAGCAGGTAATCCGCCGCGCCGCCCAGCCCCATGGTAGAGTAGTCCGCTAAACTGACGTTTTGCTGAGGTTTCATGACTGTTTCATTATACAGGCTTGCGTTCAGACCAGTGGAGAGCGTAATATATAAAAATATGAGTGAGCGCGCGCCTTTTATTACTCTGGGAAGACATCTGAAATACGTTCGCGAACAGCTCCAGCAAAGTCTGGCAGAGGTTTCGGGGTCGGTTGAAATAGATGAACTGGCTTTGGAGCGCATTGAAGCCGGCCGTGAGCGACCTTCCGAAGACATCTTACTGCTGTTAATAAGCCATTACGGCGTAGAAGAACAGCAGGCTCTGCAGCTGTGGGAACTGGCCGAATACGATGCCGCCGCCCCAGACCAGATCAAACCCGATATTGACCTGCAAACCGGCAACAAAGTCGTCATGCTACTGGCCATGGACATGCGCACTATGTACAGCGACGGTGTAGAAATTGAGGCCAACAAAGCCGGCGTGACGCTGAACTTCACCCAATCTACTGGCAAATCGCAAGCCGCACCCGTGGCTCGCGTGGGTATGAGCACCGATCAAGCCGAAGAAGTAATGCGATCTATTCAGCGTGCCCTTCTGCGCGCCAAGTACGGCACCAGAAAATTGTTGCCGCCGTCCGCTCCCGAAGCAAAAAAATAAACTGTTTAATAATTGGTACGCGCGAAGGGATTCGAACCCCCGACCTTTGGTACCGGAAACCAACGCTCTATCCAGCTGAGCTACGCGCGCCTAACAAGCACAGACTTAGTTTACCAAATGCCCAGTAAGTGAGTGACAACTAGGGCCAGAGCAACGACCGCGATGCCTGCAGTTTGCACCAATGGCTCGCGGCCGACCTCCGGAAGGTCACCGCGCCGAATGGCCCGGTCAGCGGCATGAAAACGCAAATAGCCTACCAAGGCCATAAAACCGCCCAGCACGATCACTATCATACCAACCACACCTTGCGCCGCTGAATCATGGCCAAGCTGTGTCAGGGCGATGCCACCTATCATGATGGCCAAAGCCGTGCGCACCCAGGCTAAAAAGGTGCGTTCATTGGCTAGCAAGAAACGCGCGTCAAAATCGAGCTTTCCGCTATCATCTGCAACCGGTTTTTGCTTTCGGTCTCTCATCTGTCAATAATCATTATAACAGATAGAGAATATGACCTGTCAATATCACTGGACTTTCGCCAGCTCGTTTTCCAGGAATTTATATCCTTGATCGTTCAACGATAATCTCAAGGCTCCGCCAGTCAAAAAACCTGACCGGTCTAAGTAGCCTTTCCCAAGCAGCCATCTATTAGTTTCTCTTATGGCTTGATCATCGAGATCTGTCGCGTCTACCAATGCGTCGGTAATATTGCTCGCATCCTCGAAGCTCTCCTGCTCCATATCAAGACCGGCGATTGCCAGTGCGACTTTTGCCGCTGCGGGTAAGGAAAACCAGCGTTCTTCGTCAACGCCGTAGCCAGCAAGCACCTCTTGCTCGTCAAAAGGATTAATTATATCTGATACACATGTTTCGTGGTTCATGCCATCGAAACAGTACAAGAAAATATTAATAAAAACAAGCGATATTTATACTATGGTGCCCCGAGAGGGATTCGAACCCCCAACGCCAGTTCCGAAGACTGGTGTGATATCCCTTTCACCATCAGGGCGTAGAGTTATCTTAACAG